>CAJMRV010000044.1 GCA_905215795.1 uncultured bacterium
TACTGCGCTTGCCCAGCGCACTGTAAGAGAATGTCTATGTTTGTCAATTCATAATTTTCTGAAATTTCATGATTTTATGAATATTCATTCAAATGAAGCGACAAAATCCTGCTTATTCAATGCTTGCTGATTTTTGTGCATGTTGTTGACAGTTGTGTAGAGAAATTGAGAAGTTGTGATTGAACTGTATGAAAAAACAAGAAGAATTCACTATTGTTCGATTGAGTTTCTTATTTTGTAAATATGTCATTGATGACGAATAGCCGTTCTTGAGGTGGCTATTTTAGTTAATCCTTTTTCTTGCCAGTAAACGTGCGTCATTGTTTTGATTCATAATATTTATTTGCTCAGCGCTAAAGAGTGATGTGAGCAGGCTGTAAAACCATCTTTGCGTGTTTATAACAAGGTGGCGTCAACGGAATGCATCTGAACCATTGTTCGGAAGTGGTAAGGGTAAATCATGTTTCGTTAAGTGTTTGTATTTGTAAAAAGCTGTTGTATTCTAACAACACATAATGTCTGAACAAAATGCAATAAATATTTGCAGACGCCTGTCTTTCAACGATAGAGAGGATGAAAACGCACTTTGTCGAGCCTCTTTGTCCTGGCGGAGCTTGACGATGCTTCATCAACAACCATCCTTACCTGAGGATTCGCCTGCGCCTGGTCATCCATCTTCTTTCCCTGCGTCAAACGCTCTGCAGAATTTCCGCCTCGCTACATTTCTGATTCTTGAGCCTTTGCAATTGAGCACTTGAAGCATCCAACCTGGGGATGGTCGTCAGATGACTGATCATCGAAAACGCTGGCACCCCACGCTTGTTCTTTTTGTCATGCACGACACCAAATTGCTGCAAGGGGATTCATCGTCATCCGTATCTCCGATCTTCCTCATGCCGATTAATTAAGCCTCCGTGTTGTTGTGCCTTCCTGCGGACCTCCACTTTCGAGACGACAAGAATCAAGACTTCCTGTTGTGAGACGCTTCGTCGATACTCCGGACTACTTTGAAAAGACCTGTAGAAAGATCATTTGTCTGACGTGAAGAGCGGATGACGTTAATTTCGGGAATTGGTGTTGTCTCATGGGGGGCGCTTGTGGACGTCTCGGACTGGCGGATGACAAACATAAGATGAGATATCACTTCAATACGGCGTTCAGTTACTTCAGTTGTTCAATGTGAAAGGCCGTTGCGTTCATCGCTTTCCAGGCATGTTGGGAGCCTTTTGTGAAATCGCCGTCTCGTGCCTTCGTGCGCGGGAGGATGCTCCAATTCGATGAAGCTCTTTCAGCATGTTTGTCGTCCGGATTCCTCATCATTCAAAAAGATCCCCTCATGACGCGCCCCCCTCCAACGGATTTTTCAGCCGGCTTTCTGTACTGCCTCCATTGAACGAAGGTCTATGTTTTTGATGCCCTCGACATTCCCAACTGGATGACGTTCACGTAACGCATCCAACGTTTCCGTCCGTGATTGAGGAGGACACTATCTGGGTATGTGTAATCGCGAGGACGACTGCTTTCCCTCGAACTCATTCTTAAAAGCCAAAATGAAGGGCTTTCCTAGGTGCGTTTATGAGTGTTGAGTAATTTGTCGACGTTCGGAAGCCAACGTTGTTTTGCATTCAAGGCGCGTTTTCCGTTCAATCCATCAGCACGTTTCCTCGTGGATTCATCGTTGCCATGATGGACGTGAAACCCGACTTGGTGAGGGCGGGGGCTTCAAAAGGCCACCGTGACGGGGCCGCAACCCCGTTTTTTTGAGGAAAACCCCTGTCCGCGGGAGCAGGGGCACGTCTTCTCTCTGGGGTATCATTGGGGGACGTTGTGTTCAGAACGCTCCGACCTTTCCATTTCAAGCGCCTCTCGTCCCGTCGACGCTCCCGCAGGGGATCCGCCCGGGTCGCAGGGAGGTTGTTCCGCGTCGGGCGTCAGTTTTGGATGATGTTTATGTTGATTCCCAAGAAAGTGTCCCTCTCCGTCTTCATGGCGCTCTCCCTCGCGGCGCTCCCGGCCTGTTCCTCCGAGATCGGCGTCCTGACCGTGGCAAGTGCTCCCGGCGAGGCCTTCGAGGCGACGTTCCCCGTATTGAATATCGAACCCGAGACGAAGGACCTTTCCGTGAGAATCGCCCGTCCGTCCTCCTACCTTGAGCACGGCTACGAATGGGCCCCGTTCATGCGCGGCCTGACGCTCCACCTGATTCCCGACAGCAACGAGGTCGTCCTCAGGGTGAAGAGCGAGACGCCGGTCCCGGCCACTTCGTTCCACCTCCTGATGCACCTCGAGTCGGCCGCCCAGGATGCGTTCGTCGACTACAAGCTGACCGCCAAGGATGGACGCTGGAACGTCGAGCGGAGCGTCGTCTCCGACGTCAGGAAGTCGGCCGCGCCGGCCGCCACAGCTCCCGCTCCTGCTCCCGCGGCAGCCGAAACCCAACAACCCGCCGCCAAGGCCGCTCCCGAAGTGAAGCCCGCTCCCAAGGCCGAGCCGAAGGCCGCGGTGAAGAACACCGAGAAGAACACGGAAAAGAGTGCTGAGAAGAATGCTCCGTCCGCAGTCAAGTCCGCCGCGAAGCCCGCTCCCGCCGTCAGGCCCGCCCGCGTGGGCGTCGCTTCCGAGGCGGTGAGGGACTATGTGCGAGCCAACGGCTTCGATCCGGCCAAACCGATTGAAGTCAAGTCCGACATGACCCTCTGGTCGCTCGCCCAGCTCTACTGGCCCTCCTATCAAGGCGTCACGCTCGACCAGCTCGTCGTCGCGCTGCGCGACGGCAATCCCTCGGCCTTCAAGTCGCCCGAGGGTTTTGAACTCAAGGACGGCGCCACGCTCACGCCGCCCACGCCCGAGGCGGTGTTCGCCGTCGATCCGATGGCCGCCTTCGAAGCGGTCCACGGCAAGAACGCCGCGGTTCCCGGCTCGACCAAGAACCTCATCCGCGCCCAGCAGATCTCGCCCGACCTCGCACGCGACGTCGCCGGCATCCAGTCCCGTCTCCTCAAGGCGGGTCGCTCCGAGGTGAGCATCATCAACGCCGGCCGCGAAATGATCGACGGGAAGGACCTCAAGGAGGTTCCGCCCACCCAGGCCGTCGACCCGCGCGACGTGGAGGTTCCCCCGGAACCCGAGGGCCGTCCCGTCATGAATGAACTCCCCGCCAACGCCCGTCCGCTCACCGAAGTGCTCAAGGAGCACGAGGCGATCGAGGCGAAGCTGCGCGCCGAGGACGAAGCCGCGGCCCGTGCCGCCGGTACGGCAGGTCAGCCTGAAGAGGCCTCGGGCTCCACGTCCGTGACGTCTTCTGCCGAAGGCGGGGCCGCTCCCGCCGGCCTCAAGCTCGAGGGCGCCGAAGCGCTCGCCCCCGCGGATCAGCCGGCGGCCGGCGAAGCCCAGCCCGCGTCCGTCGGAGCTCCGGTTGCTGAAACGGCCGATGCCGTCTCCGGCGACAAGAACGCCGCGCCCGCCTCCGAACCCGTTGAACCCGCCGCCGCACCGGCACCCGCCGCGAAGAAGCACGCCCAGGGCGGCGTTGAGGACCTCCTTTCGATGAAGGACAAGAACTGGTGGTGGCTCCTTCTGATTCCGCTCCTGATCGTCGTTCTCGTGAGGACGCTCCGTCAGGTCAACCAGCGCCCGAAGACCCCGTCGGTCGCGGGCGAGGTCGAGGCCGCCTCCGATAAGAAGCCCTCCGGTCCCGCCTCGGTCACGATCACCAAGAATGTTCCCAAGTCCGATCCCGCGCAGCTCAAGGCCGTCGAGGCGACGGTCGACGAGTGTGTGAAGAACGGCACCACCGCCGGTGCCATGGGTGTCGGGGCGATGGCCTATTCGGCCGCCCGCCGCGAGGAGGAGAAGGCCTCCCAGCCTTGGCTCGACACGGACACCGACGAACTCCCCCCGATCGACGAGGAGGAGATGAAGAGCGCTCCGGGCTCCCTTGAAAAGGCCCGCGAGGCGATCAACGGGGTCGACCTCGATCTTGGCGCCGCTCCCGCGAAGCCCGCGCCCGAGGCGGCTCCCGAAGCCCCCGAGGGGCAGCCCGCCCGCACCGAGGCGCCCGCCGAAGGCCTCTCCGCCCAGGAAAAGGCCCTCTTCAAGGCGATCGACGCCAAATTGAAGCTCGCCCAGAACTTCGCCGAGCACGGCGCCTCCAAGGAAGCGGTCGAGCTTCTCGACGAGGTGTGCCGCCGCGGTTCGACCGCCCAGAAAAACCTCGCCAAGGCCCTTCTCAAAAACCTCGGGGGGCGTTAAGCTTTAGGCCCTTTCAGAAAATCCGACATCGCGCGGGGCTTCCGGAGCCATGGTCTCCGGGAGCCCCGTCGATTCCAAGCCCATGATGAACACCCCTTTGAAGAAGACCTACGCCCTCGGCCTCGAGTACAACGGACGCGCCTTCTGCGGCTGGCAGGTCCAGCCCGACCAGCCCACCGTCCAGGCCGGGCTCGAACGCGCCCTTTCGGCCTTCCTCGACGAACCCGTCGCCACGTTTTGCGCCGGGCGCACCGACACGGGCGTGCACGCGACCTCGCAGGTCGTGAGCATCGAGACGGCCGTTGTCAGGAGTCCCCAGAGCTGGGTGAGGGGTGTGAACGCCCATCTGCCCGAGGGAATCGCCGTGAGGTGGGCGCTCGAGGTGCCCGAAGGCTTCAACGCACGTTTTTCGGCGAAATCGAGGATCTACGAGTACTGGTTGAACAACGACCCCGTCCGCTCTCCGCTCCTCACCGGACGCACCGGCTGGTGCTTCCGCCCGCTCGACGTGGAGCTCATGCGCGGGGCCTCCCGCGTGCTCCTCGGCACGCACGACTTCACGAGCTTCCGCGCGAGCCAGTGCCAGGCCGCCACGCCCGTGAGGACGATCGAGCGGATCGAGTTCACCGAACGCATGGGGCTCATCGGCATCCGCTTCCAGGCCAACGCCTTCCTCCACCACATGATCCGCAACATCGTGGGCTCGCTCGTCTACGTGGGCACCGGGCGCGAGAGCCCCGAATGGCTCGCCCGCGTGCTCGAGGCCCGGAACCGCTCGGTCGCGGCCCCCACGTACAGCCCCGACGGGCTCTACTTCACCGGCGTCGCCTACCCCGAGATTCCCGGGAGCGGACGCTCCCGGAGCCCCTTCGGCTGGGAGGACCCGGCTCCGGCGGACGCTATATAATGCAACAAGGCGCAATGGCCCTCCATTGCATGTAGTTCATCCACACTTGAGAAAACATGAGTTGGCTCACCCACATCCTTCCGAAGATCAAACGTAACGACAAAGACAGCAAGACGAGCCCCGTGCCCGAAGGCGTCTGGACGAAGTGTCCGGGCTGCGACGAGGCGATCTACACGGACGAGCTCCGTCAGAGCCTGCGCGTTTGCCCCAAGTGCGGCTTCCACCACAGGATGGCCGCCCGTGAGCGTCTCCTTGCGTTCCTCGATCCGGAGGGCGTCCGTGAAATCGGCGCCGAGGTCCGTGCCGCGGACCCGCTCTCGTTCGTGGACTCCAAGCCCTATCCCAAGCGCCACGCCCAGTACTGCGCCTCCACCGGCGAGACCGACTCGGTCGTTGTGATGGCGGGCACCCTGCGCGAGGACCCGATCGTCGCGGCGGCCTTCGAGTTCCGCTTCATCGGCGGCTCCATGGGCAGTGTCGCCGGCGAGCGCTTCTCGCGCGGCGTCGACGAGGCCATCCGCCTGCGCGCCCCGTTCGTGTGCTTCGCCGCTTCGGGCGGCGCCCGCATGCAGGAGGGGCTCTTCTCGCTCCTGCAGATGGCCAAGACCAACGCCGCCGTGGCGCGTCTCGAGGCCGAGGGCCTTCCCTTCATCTCCGTGCTCACCGACCCGACGATGGGCGGCGTCTCCGCCTCCTTCGCCTTCGTGGGCGACGTGGTCATCGCCGAGCCGGGCGCCCTGATCGGGTTCGCCGGTCCGCGCGTGATCGAGCAGACCGTCCGCGAGAAGCTCCCCGAGGGCTTCCAGAGGGCCGAGTTCCTGCTCGAGAAGGGCCAGGTCGACATGATCGTCGACCGCCGCAACATGCGTTCCGAAATCTCCGTCCTCACGCGCCTCCTGATGAAGAAGTGCCCGATCCGCAACTGACGGGTCCGTGGGACGGTCCGTTCACTCCAACAACAGACAAGAGGAGTTGAAGGTCGGCGTCGTGCGCCGCGCCGGGGTTCCCCGAAAGGAACCGCCGGGGGCGCCGCGGACGACCTTTTTCACATCATGACAATGCACCATCCGAGTACGGTCCCCGCGACCGGCAAGCTCCCCTGCCCGGGCCCCGAGGGCTCCCGCGAGGCCTGGCTCGACTATCTCTTCTACCTGCACGACCAGAGGATCGACCTCGGCCTGGACCGCATGCGCGATATGGTCGCGCGCCTGGGCATCGACTTCTCCGGCCGCACCGTCGTGACCGTGGGCGGCACCAACGGAAAGGGCTCCACCGTCACCATGCTCGAGTCGATCTACCGTCACGCGGGCTACAAGACGGGTCTGCACACCTCGCCCCATTTGATCGACTTCGCCGAGCGCTGCGTCGTCGCGGGCCGCCCCGTCGACGACAAGACCCTGGTCGACGCGTTCATGCGCGTCGAGAAGGCGAGGGACGGCCTTTCGCTTTCGTTCTTCGAGTACACGCTCCTCGCGTTCTTCCTCATCTTCATGGATGCGGAGTGCGAGGTCGTCATCCTCGAGGTGGGCCTCGGCGGCCGCCTCGACGCCACCAACGTGATCGACTCGGACGCCGCCGTCGTCGTCACGGTCGGCATCGACCACGTGGGCTTCCTCGGCTCCACGCGCGAGGCGATCGGTGCCGAGAAGGCCCCGATCTACCGTCCCGGCCGCCCGGCCGTGTGCACGGACCCCGAACCTCCGCAGTCGCTCGTCGACTACGTCGGGAAGATCGGCGCCTCCCCGAGCTACTACCTGAAGGACTTCCGTCCCGTCGTCCACGAGGACGGCACCTGGGACTACGAGGGTCCCGCGGGCGATTTCAAGAACCTTCCCGCGCCCGCTCTGAAGGGCCGCAACCAGTACCAGAACGCCTCGGGCGTGCTCACCGTTGTCGAGCGCCTCATGGACCGCGTCCCCGTTTCGGAGGAGGCCGTCCGCGAGGGCCTCGTCTCGGTGCGCCTCCCGGGCCGCTTCGAGGAGCGCCGCTTCAAGGACGCCGACTTCATCCTCGACGTGGGCCACAACCCGCACGCCGCCCGCGTGCTCTTCGAGAACCTCGAGGACGAACGCCGCCGCGGGGTCCATCTGATCGCCCTTTGCGGCATGCTCAAGGACAAGGACCGCTTCGGCGTCCTCGAGATCCTCAAGGACAGCTTCGACGACTGGGTCTTCACGGACCTGCCCACCGAACGCGGCGGCCTCGCCGCGGACCTCTACGCCTTCGCCGTGAAGGCGGGTATTCCCGAAGAGCGCCGCTTCGAATATCATGATTTCGACGCCGCGCTCGAAAAGGCCGTTACACTAGGTAAACAGATTCTCTCGGAAGGCCGGGCCGGCACGGTTAAAATAGTCGTGTTCGGTTCGTTCGTGACCGTCGAGCTCGCTTCGCGCCGCTTCCTCGCGGCCGCCTGAGGCCGCCTCCGGTCATGACGGCGCCCGGCGCGCCCCGTCCCCGGGGCGCCTCCGGGACGATGAGTGCACCCAGAAAGCCAAGGAGACGCCCAGCATGTGGTTCAACCTGTTCAAGAAAAAGAAGACCGCCGACGAAGAGGCTTCCGACCGGAGGGTGGAGCCCCAGGTCGGCGAGGCCGGCCGGGAGCCGGCCGACGAGGTCCCTCCCGCGCCCCCCGCCGACGATCCGGCCGAACCCGGACTGAGGCTTCCCGAGAAGGACGCCTCCGCTGATGAAGCCCCCTGGACGGCCGGCCCCGCCGCCGTCGACCAGGTGGCGGGTG
Organism: uncultured bacterium; assembly: GCA_905215795.1. GTDB lineage: Bacteria > Pseudomonadota > Gammaproteobacteria > Burkholderiales > Burkholderiaceae_F > Sutterella. The sequence continues at coordinate 7,896 of CAJMRV010000044.1, forward strand.
ATCCGCCCTCGCTCAAGCCCGCCGACGGCGGTCCCGTGGGCATCAAGACGCCCGCCCGGGACGCCAGCTCCGTTGGATCCGCTCCCGCTTCCTCACCCGTTTCCGATTCAACCGCGGCCGGAGCCGTCGGTGTCGCTGGCGTTGGCATGGCCGCCGCCTCCCTCGGTGCCGCGGCCGCTTCCGGGAACGCCCGTCAGGGCGCCCGCGTCGACGTTCCCGCCGGCTCCACCCGCCGGGGCACGCCGCAGCCGGGCGGTTTCGCCGCCGCTCCGGATGATGCCGACGACGCCCTCCCGCCCATCCGCAGCATGCCCTCCCGTCCGCGTCCCGCCCCCGTTTCCGACGAGGACGCCACGCTGAGAGAACCCGTCTTCGAGGATCCCGTGCCCCGCGAGATGACGGTGAGGAACCTCAATGCCGCTGAACCCGACAAGGCCGCACGCCCCGCCGAGAGCGAGGCCGTGTCGGTTGCGCGTCAGAAGCTCCGCCATCGTCTGATCGGCGCCTCCGTGCTCGTGATGATCGGCATCTGCGTCTCGCCGTTCTTCATCGACGACGAGGCCCGCATCCCGACGGTCCCCGTTGATACGGCCATCCCCGACAAGAACGAACCCGGCCTCGCGCCGCTCGACCCGGTCGCCAACGCCATCGAGGCGAAGGCCGCCCAGGACGACAAGGACGCGAGGGACGCCGCCAAGGCGGCCGCGAAGACGGATGCGAAGGCGGACGCCAGGCAGGACGCGAAGTTCGATGCGAAGTCCTCCGCCAAGGAGGCTCCGAAGGCCGTCGAGAAGCCCGCCAAGGTGCCCGCCGCCAAGACTTCCGGCGCCGACAACCGCCTCACCGCCAAGCTCGAGCCCCCGAAGGTGGAGTCCTCCTCGGACACGCTCGGCGACATGATCGCCATGCAGATGAAGAAGCACGACCTGCAGGAGGCCCCCAAGGCCGCCGCCCGCGCCGAACGCACCACGCCGGTCCCGCCGGTGCAGCCCGAGGCGAAGCAGGTGAAGGGCTGGTTCATCCAGGTCGCCGCGACGAGCAGCGAATTCAAGGCCGACGACATGATCTCGCGCCTGAAGACGAAGTTCTCGCTCCCCGCCTACAAGGAGCGTCTGGAAACCTCCGGCGCCACGCTCTGGCGCGTGCGCGTCGGTCCGTTCCGCACGCAGGCCGAGGCGAACAAGGCCGTGCCCAAGGTCAAGGCCACCCGTCTGGTCGCCGATCCGAAGGTGCTACAGGCCCGCTGAGCGCTCCCCTGAACACGATGAAACAAGCCGCCATTCCCCCGCCGGGGACGGCGGCTTCGTCATGCATGGGCGTTTCGTCCGCTTTTTGCTAAACTTGACCCCACGAACCGACGGGGAGCGGCGCCGCACAGGCGGACGCACGTGCCTGCGGGTTGGAAGAAACCTCTCTGGAATTCGGATTTATGAACGAACTCGACTATCTCATCCTCGCCGTGATCGGCATCTCCGTCCTCGTCGGCCTCTGGCGCGGCGTGATCAGCGAAGTCCTCGGCATCGTCGGCTGGGTCGCGGGCGTGATCCTCGCGATCGCCTACGCCGGCGAACTCGCCGGACGCATCCCCTTCGAGAGCCTCGGCGAACTCACCCGCGTGATCATCGCGGCCGTGGTGATCCTCGTGGTGTGCCTGCTCGTCGTGGGCATCGCCGGACGATTGATCCGCCTGCTCATGGAGGCGGCCAAGCTCACCTTCGAGGACCGGCTCCTCGGCGGCGCCTTCGGTGCGCTCCGCGGCGTCGTGATCGTCTGCGCCGTGATCTTCTTCTTCGGCCTCTCCAACTCGATCGCCACGAGCCAGACCTGGAAGAGCTCCACGCTCATCCAGCCCATGGAGTCCGTGATCGACTGGTCCATGCCCTACATGCCGCGCTGGCTCCAGACGATGCGTGAGGACGCCCGTCCGAAGACCTTCGGCGACAAGGTCAAGGACACGGTCGACGACATCGCCGAGTCCACCAAGGGCCTCGTCGACAAGACGGGCGAGGGTATCGACTCCTTCAAGGAGGGCTTTGAGAAGGCCCGCCGCGACGTCGAGTCGACCTTCTCCGGGAAGGACGCCAAGGCGCCCACGAACGCGCCCGCCGCGAACTGATCCTTCCGGATCCGACACCGTCCGCATCCCGCCGGAGTGCGGGACGCCGGCGCCTCCGCTTCGGAGTGCGAATCGAGCGTCCCCTCCGGCGTTTTTCATGCCCGGAGGAATGGGGCGGACAGGGCTTCCCGACGGTCCTTCCCGTCCCCTTGATGCATCCGCTTACGTTTTTCCCTCCGGCAACGCGACGGCGCCGCCCTGATGGGGATGGTCTTCCGTGGAGGCTCGGAGTAGAATGGGGCACCCCGGCGGACGGGTGCGTTCCGCCGATGATCTTCAACCGTGTCGGCGCACCTCCTTGCCGGAGGCCTTGAAGCGCCCCACGCCTTCAGGAGCGAGACGAATGCCACAGAAAATGCCACGCGGGGGGTGCGAGG
>CAJMRV010000045.1 GCA_905215795.1 uncultured bacterium
AAACTCCAAAAAATTCTTTGTTTTACAAACCATTCCACCACCCATTCCCCCGCACCAGGATCATTCTGGAATCGAAGGAAGTAAAATGACTCATGGTTTTTCGCCATTGCATTCGCATAGCCGTCATGAATACGATAAACCATCCTCCATGACCATCCAAACAAGGAGTAACCATGACCAACTGGACCAAAACACGCATCAGCCTGATCACGTTGAGCGCACTCGCGCTCGCGGGCTGTGCCACACATGCCGTGAACGCCCCGAGCACGTTCACGCCGGGCACCTACACGACGACCGTCAACGGGCACAACGCCCCGATGACCGTCAGCGTGACGGTCTCCAAGAACCGCATCGAGTCGATCGACACGAGCGGCAACCTTGAAACCATCGGCGTCGGCCAGGTCGCCCTCAAGAAGCTCACCGACCAGATCCTCGCCCAGCAGAACCTCGACGTGGACGCCGTCACCGGCGCCACCATCTCCTCGTTCGCCCTCCTGCACGGCATCAAGGAGGACCTCAAGCAGGCCGGCGGCGACATGAAGGCCCTCACGCAGAAGGCCCCCAAGGCGCTCGCCCCGCTCGTCAAGTATGAAGGCGACGTCGTCGTCATCGGTGGTGGCGGCACGGGCCTCGCAGCCGCCCTTTCGGCCTACCAGGCCGGCGCCAAGAAGGTCTACGTCCTTGAAAAGCTCGGCTACCTCGGCGGCTCGACCAACGTCAGTGAAGGCGCCCTGAACGCCGTCGACGACGAACGTCAGAAGGCCCAGGGCATCGAGGACAGCTTCGAGAAGTTCGAGAAGCAGACCTACGAAGGCGGCCACAAGAAGGGCGACAAGGTCCTCATCCACGAACTCACCCACCATTCGATCGACTCCGTGAAGTGGCTCGAATCCATGGGCGTGAAGTTCCGCGACAAGATCGGCACCGCCACGGGCGCCCTCTGGCAGCGCAGCCACTACCCGGCCACTCCCTCGGGCAACACCTACATCCGCGCGCTTGAAGCCGCCATCGAGAAGACCAACGGCGCCATCGTCGTCCTCACCGACACGGACGCCAAGGACCTCGTCATGAAGGACGGCCGCGTCACGGGCGTCGTCGCCCAGCACAAGACGCAGCGCGTCGAACTCACCGCCGCCGACGGCGTGATCATCGCCACGGGCGGCTTCGGCGCCAACATCGACCTGCGTCAGAAGGTCAACACGGGCGTCTGGAAGTCCGTCAAGCTCGACAACAAGATCGGCTGCACGAACATCCAGAAGGCCGCCCAGGGTGAAGGCATGGTCCTCGCCCACAAGGTCGGCGCCGACCTCATTGGTCTGGACGACATCCAGATCCACCCCTGCGGCACGCCGGGCACGGGTCTGATGGAGAACATCCGCACCTCCGGCCGCAACCGTCTGTTCGTCAACTCCGACGGCAACCGCTTCGTCAATGAAGGCGCCGCACGCGACGTCCTCGCCCGCGCCATCTTCGAACAGAAGGGCGGCACGTACTGGGTGCTCGTCAACCACGTCCGCTACCCGAGCCGCGACTTCGTCGACCGCAACGGCGCGTCGATCAAGAACATGGTGGCCCTGGGCTCCGTCATCGAAGCCGACACCCTCGACGAACTCGCCAAGAAAACGGGCATGAACGCCAAGAACCTCAAGAAGGCCGTGGCCAACTACAACCTGGTCGTCCAGGGCAAGGTCAAGGACAAGCTCGGCTTCGTGGCCGACAACAAAGACGACAAGCTCCTCACTGAAGGCCCCTGGTACGCCTGCAAGAAGGTGCCGACCGTCCACCACACCATGGGCGGCATCCGCATCAACAAGGAGGCCCAGGTCCTCAACCACGAAGGCAAGCCCATCCCCGGCCTCTTCGCCGCGGGTGAAGTCACGGGCGGCATCCATGGTTCGAACCGCCTCGGAGGCAACGCCATCGCCGACGTCATGACCTTTGGCCGTATCGCCGGCAAGAACGTGGTCGAAATGAAGTAACCCACCCCCTTGACAGCATGACCAACGGCACCCTCTCGGAGGGTGCCGTTTTTTACACGCAAAAAAGGGGCGGACCAATGTCCGACCCCACAAAACCAACTCACATCAATTCAATAAATTCAATCCTTCATACTCCACGTCCCGGCGTCGTAAATCATCAAGGCGAAGTAGATGGCCGTCGCCACGCCGAAGGCGAGGAGGCAACAGTCCGCCATCGTCATGAAATGCTTGGAGGGGATGAGGTACCAGCCCCCGGCCGCGTCATACATGTCGATCAGGGATTTCTGAAGCGGCGAGAGGTCCACCCCGTGGGGGACCACGGAGGCGTCGTAGCCGCAGTCGCCCGTCGGCATGAACCAGTCCGGAGCCCACTTCTCAAGCGGCAGTCCGAAGGGATAGTGCGGCTCCATCGAGCAGCCCTGCATCCCGAAGAGCGCCATCGGATCGTCGGAATGGACCGCGAAGTGGATCGAGTGCAGGCGCACCGAGCAGTAGATGCCGTAGATCGCACCCCAGAGTCCGAAGCCGTAGCCCGAGAACCTAAGCAACCAGCAGGCGGGACGGGTGAAGGCGAGGAGCGCCCCGAGACCGATCAGCACGAAGGCGAACCGGATGTAGACGCACTGTTCGCAGGGCTTCATATAGAGCCACACCTGGAAGACGTCGTGGGCAAGCAGGACGAGCCCAAGGCTCAGCGCGGCGATGGCTCCCCATACCCAACGCCGTTTGTGAAGGGAGGAGAACATCGACATGATCAGGCTCCGGGCTTGCGGGCAAGTTCCTCGACGAGGTTGACGAAGCCGTCGAAGTTGCGGATCTCACGCGTCATGATCAGGTACTTGCCGTTGACGACGTAGGCGGGCACGCCCTGGATCTTCGCCACGTCGTAGGTCTTCTTCCACTCGTCGGCGAGCGCCACCGCGGCGGGTTCCGCGCGCATCTTCTCGAGTTCGGAGACGGGGATGCCGGTGGCGTCCGAGGCCGTCTTCACGAAGGCCTCCTCACCCTCGGTCCAGCGTTCGCCCTGCTTGTGGTAGGCGAAGTACCAGGCGTCGCGGGCCTTCGCGAAGAGCGAGTCGGGATCCTCGACCGAACGGTGAGCGGCCTCGTCCCTGAGTTCAAGCGCGGCGAGGATCGTGCTAGCGACGCGGCCGTAGTCGCCCTTGGTCTCGAGATGGATAGGATCGAACTTGAGCCCCGTGCTCTTCTCGATCTTCGGGAGCACCTTCGGGTCGACCGCCACGCCGAACTTGTAGCAGAACGGACAGGCGTAGGACCAGACCTTGACGAGCTTGCCCGTCTTGCCCGCGAGGGGCTTCTCGAGCGTCACGTACTCCTTCCCCTCCGTGGCCGCCGTCGCGGCGCCGAGCGGAATCAGGGCGAGCCCGAGGATGGAAGTGATGAGTAGACGACGATGCATGATCATTCTCCGGAAGTGATGGTCGGGAGAAAGTCCGCTGCCGCCTCCTGCCGGAAGCGGACCCTCATGCGGACCCTCTTATGTTTTGTTCATCCCGTCAATATACATTAGGGACATGTAGAAGGCGAGGCGGATTCCCTTGCCGCCCAGCCTAGTATGACACCTTTGCACCGCCTGAAAAAGCCTTTTCCCCGGCCGGCCCCGTTGGAACCTTCCCTACCCCGGACGAGGCGCAAAAAAAAAGCTTTCCCCCCGGAGGAGGAAAGCTGATCAACGGGACCAAAAAGAGTTTCATGAACTCATGATTTCCACTCGGGTCCCCACCCTCGTGGAATCGGGCTTGCCGGGACGCCCTCATCTGACCCACTCGGGGCGCCCCGGTAAAGCGGGTTCATCCAGCGGCGCCGTCCCAAGGAGCGGTGCGGCGCTACCCGACGAAAACCCGTGCGGCCGCCCTCTTCTTGTTTTTCGGACGGCTGCGGACGTTCAATGCGTCACTCGATCTTCTCGACGCGGACCGGGATGCCGGTTCGGCAGTTGCCGGCGACGTAGTAGTCGTTGAGCATGCTCGCGACGCCCGGGCGGGTCGGGTCGTGCGGAATCATCTGGTTGACGGCGGTGCCGCCGCCACGCTTGGCGATGCCCTTGAAGACCTGACCGTCGATGACGCGGTCCTCGCTGCCGTAGGCGGTGTGCCCGTAACAGTGGCCGATGCACACGGCGTTGATCGCCACACCGTCGTCCACCTGCAGTTCACCCACGGCAGGAACGCCGTTACCGCTGACGATGCGGACGGTGTCACCCGTCTTCAGGCTGAACTTGCCAGCCGTCAGGGGGTTCATGTAAACGAAGTTCGTCGGGGAGACCTCGGCGCAGCGGTCAAAGGCACCCGAGTAGTTCGAACGCAGCGTGGGCTTGTAGCTCGCGAAGCGCAGCGGGAAGGCCTCGGGGCTCCAGTGCTTCGTCCAGGCGTCGCCGTTGAAGAAGCGGGGCTCTTCGAGGACTGGCACGCCTGGATAGGGCTGGCCGCTGAAGCAGTGACGGACCTTGGGCATGGCCGGGTTGAAGAACTGGAGGCACTTACCTTCGGCGCCTGCGATGAAGTCGCCGTCGTACTTGTTTCCGCGCGTGTAGTAACCGCCACGGGAGAGAAGCGCCTCAACGCGGGAGGCCTCGGCCGGGGTCAGATAGGGCGAAACCATCTTCATGGCACGATTCAGACCGGCGAAGCGACGATCCTCATCGGTGACCACGGGCAGGTCGTTGAACTGGGAGGCCACGTTGGCGAGGTAGCGCACGTGCCAGTCGTCGAAGCACTCGAGGTCGGCCTTGCCGCCGTTGGCGGTCGGGATGACACCCTTGCCGAAGCCCGGCAGGCCGAGCGAGAGGGCGACGTCGATGAGGAACTCCTCCATGCAGACGTGGCGGCCCTTGGCGTTGACGACCGTGCGGGGCGTCACGACCGGGACGCCGGCGGTGACGCACTGATAAAAGTTGCCCCACGTGCGGTCGCAGCCGTACTCCTCGTACATGACGCGGTCGGGAATGATGTAGTCGGCGTAGCGGTTCGTCTCGTTGATGAACGCGTCAATGGCCACGAACAACGGGAGATCGACCGGATTGGCGATGACCTCCTCGACACGGTGGTCGATCGAGCCCGCGCTGAAGAGCACGTTGCTCCTCCAATTAATCAGGGCCTTGGCCGGATAGGGATCGGCGTTGACCGCGGCGGTGATCATCTCGGCAGCGTTCCCGGCGGTGTACTCGGGGAACATCGGATGGTAGAGATGATGCGCCGGATAGGGCTGCTCGCCGCGTTCAAGGCGCTTCTTGTACTCCGTGGAGTCCTCGTAGGCACCGTTGCGGCAGGCGTTCATCTGGCCGTCGAGGTCGACCATACCCTCGAACTCACCGAGGTTGTAGGGACCATCGAAACCCTCGAAGGCTCCCAGGCTGTAGATGGCGCCGCCCTTGGCGTCGTGCGAGCCGACAAGCGAGTTGAGGATGCAGATCAGCCACGAGGACATCGGGGCGTCGGCGCTGTTGTTGCCGGTGTTGGAAAGGGCGACGACGCGACGGCCGTGGTGCGTGAACTCCTTGGCGATCTCGGTCATGCGCGGCACGCTCACCTGACATATGCGGGCATAGGTGTCGAGCGGATGACGGCGGGCCTCGTTGGCGAGGATCTGCAGGGAGGAGACGAGCCTGACGGACTCGCCCTTCTTGTTCATGAACATGCCATCCACGAAAAGGTCGCCCTTGGTGGCGACGGCCGCGTTGGCGAGCTTGCCGTCGGTGACGACGACGCCTTCGCCGGCCTTGCCGAGGCCGAAGTCGGACGCGTCGGCCATTTCATTGGTGTTCGGGTCGACCAGGTGCGTGGCGTTGCTCCAGTTGAGCTCGCCGGCGGCTTTGGCGGCGGCTTCGTTCGGGATCGCGAGGAAAGCGTTGTTGAACCAGCCGTTGTCGAGGATCAGTCGGATCAGGCCGAAGAGGAAGGCCGTGTCCGTGCCCGGCAGGATGGGCTGCCACTGGGCGGACGTGTTGTTGGCCACGCTCGTTCGAAGAATCGGGTCGACGCAGACATACTTGGCCTTGCGGTCCACACGGGCGTCGGCGATGGCGCGGCCGGTGCGGTTGATGCTCGCGCCGGAGCCGCCGGGATTCGTACCGATGAAGATGGCGTACTCGAAGTTGTCCCAGTCCACGTCGCACATGCCCGCGGAGATCTCCGGAGCCAGGCCGAGGGAGTAGCCGACGCCCACGCCGGCGCCGCAGTAGGCGTGTTTGGTCGTGAGGTTGACTGTGCCGAAGGCCTTCGTCATGAAGCGCGAATAGAAGGAGCCGCGGAGCGTGTCCTCCTCATTGAAGGTGGCGAGGAGCTGGTTGGCCTTGGAGCCGAACTCGGGGTAGCCCGGAACGACCGGCGTGTCGAGGTCGCGGATTTTGCGCAGGCCGTCGACGTGACCTTCGCCGAATAGATCGCCGCCCTCGATAATCTCGCGAAGCGCCTGTTCGTAGGGGATCGACTTCCACTTGTTGGAGCCGCGCTTGCCGTCGCGCTTGAGGACCTTGAGCACGCGCCTGTCGTCGTCGACGCAGTCGATGCTCGAGGCGCCCTTGCCGCAGCAGGTGGCTCGGTGGGCGAGCCCCTTGTCGCCGGTGAGCAGGCGGTAGGCCTGCTTGACGGGCGTCGAAAGGGGAAGCGGGGTGCCGCCGGTGACGACCTCGCAGTAGGGGTTGCCGGCCACGCGCAGGAGCTTGTCGGTGTCGCTGTCGACCTTGTAGCGCAGGCCGCACATGTTGTTGCAGGTGAAGCAACGGGTGAATCCGACGCGATAGCCGTTGCGCAGCTCGATGTCTCCGCCGACGCGTTTGAATTCCGGCTCGCAGGCCAGGCCGAATCTGGGTTCTTTCTTGTTGGTCATCTTCCTATCCTGTTATCGCTGCCATTGGGTCGGAACCAGCTTGAGCATGGTTTCGTCGTCGAGCACCTCGGGAAGACCGATGTAGAAAATGCTCGGCTGGGTGTTCTTCTTCGGAAGGAGCGCATAGCACTGATTCTCGCGGACGAGGCGGCGCACCTCGCTGTCGGGGTCGTTGAGGTCGCCGAACACGCGGGCTCCGCCGATGCAGCTCTCCACGCACGCCGGGAGGAGGCCTTCGGCGAGACGGTGGATGCAGAAGTTGCACTTCTCGGGGGGCATCTTGTGCGTCGGGTCGGGGTTCCTGGCGCCGTAAGGGCACGCGGGAACGCAGTTCATGCAGTGGATGCACTTGTTGTAGTCGATGACGACGACGCCGTCTTCCTCGCGTTTGTAGGTGGCTTTGACCGGGCACACCTTCACGCAGGGCGGATTGACACAGTGGTTGCACTGGTTGGGGAAGGCGAAGACCGTCTGGCCGTGATCGGAGGCCACGCTCATCTGACCGACCTTGGTGCGGGGGCGTCCCTCGGGGACGTTGTTCTCGACCGAGCAGCTCACGGTGCAGGAGAGGCAGCCGGTGCAGCGGCGCACGTCGATGACCATGCAGTAGCGCTTGCCGGTGGTGACCTGGGCGAAAATCGCCTTGGAGGGAATCGCCACGAGGGTCATGCCCCCGGCGATCATCTTCAGTAAGGCTCTTCTATTGAACATTGTTGAATCTCAAAGATGCGTTTGGGTTTCCCCGTCCGTCCTCGCTGAGGCGGACGGGGTTGTCTGAACGGTGGAGACCGGGGGATCACTCCTCGGAGGAGACCTTCTCCAGCCAGAGGTTGTGGTTCTGCTCGGCCCAGTGCCTGTCGCACTTGCCCGAGAGCATGTTCTCCATACCGCCCTCGCTCATGACGGCGCCCATGTAGATATGGACGACCGAGAAGGCGCCGAGGACGATGGCGGAAATGATGTGCAGGACGAGGGCGATGTTGCCGAGGTTCCTGGAGCCGGAGGCCAGTTCGGGGAAGAAGAGGATCAGACCCGTGGCGGCCAGGACGAGGCCGAAGACCACGAAGCACCAGAAGAAGGCCTTCTCACCCGCGTTGGCGAAGCCCGCGTCGGGATGACGCCCCTTGAAGGGACCGAAGTTGATGTAGCCGCCGAGGACCTTGAACCAGGCCAGATCGCAGCGTTCGGGGAACTGGCGGCGGGCCCACTTGACCATGATCACGACGCCCGCGAGCATGAACGGGAAGGCCATCACGTTGTGAAAGACCATCGAACCGCTCACGAGGGAGTGGAAGTGCTCGGGCGTCATCAGCGGATGCAGGAAGGAGCGGCCGGCCCCGAGGATCACGCCCGAGATGATGAGCGCGATGCAGGGGATGGCGACGACCCAGTGCAGAGCCACATCGGCGGTGCTCCAACGGGGGATGAGTTCCCCGGAAAAGCCCTTGTGGAGACGGGCGCGTCCGTTGATCAGGACGAAGACCGCGAAGAGGACCGCTACGAGGACAACCGAAGCGAAGATCCAGTTGGCGATGCCCTCGGAAGCGTGGAGGAAGGAGAGGAAGCCCGATTCCGCTGCAGCTGGGTCATAGGTCTGGATCAGCGTCGGGTCGGAGGCATACCCCAGGTACTGGGGAATGTCGTTGTTCTGGACGTGTTCCTGGACCGGCATCCAGAACTCAGGCTGATGCACGGCGGTTTCTTGGGCGATGGCGGGAATCGCCGTGGTCAGGGCGGCTCCGCTCAGAAGTTTCTTAATCATTTGTTTTCCTCTTTTAAGGAAGTCGGCATGGAGACGACGGATTCGAGGCCGGAGAGGTACGGAGACAGCTCCACCTCACCAAAACGTTCGGCCAGGACGGCTTTGAGGGCCTGCGCCCATGCCTTCCAAAAGTCATGAGAGGCGTTGTCATGAAGGGCGTCCAGAAAGTCGAAGGCCCAGTGCCCGAGGTGTTCCGCCCAGAACTGCTCGGCGATCAGGTCGAGCTCGCGGGCGAGCACCTCGTCGCCGCCGGCGTGATTACCCTCCGCGACAGCGAGCAGGAAGTAGATCAGCTCGATTTCGTGCCCGAAGAAGTCGGGCAACTCGTTGAAATCGCGGTTGATCGACAGGCCCAGCTCGTTGATCGTGTAGAGCACGGTGGCGCTGTAGCGGTTGTTGAGCACGCGGCCCTTGCTGCGCCAGACGCTCTCGTAGGGAGGAACGCAAAGGCGGTAGGGACCGATGCACATGCGGTTGAAGTCCGCCTCGGCCTCATCGACATCGGCGGCCGCGAGCGCGGCACCGCTTTCGAGGCCGGAGAGCTCCTGCATGCGGGCCCATTCGAGGACATCCTCGTAGGCCTTCACGGAACCGGCGTGGAAGACGACCTCCTTGAGCCGGCCCAGGGCATGGGCGGTCTTTCTGGTGTCCACGTTCATTACTTGCGCTCCCGGATGATGATCATGTTCGGATGATTGGGACCGTCCTGATAACCGATGCCCTCTCGCGAGGCGCTCTTCTTCTGGTGGAGGACCTGGGTGACGTTGCCGCAGTCCAGGCACTTCACGGGACAGCCGTCCACGCAAGCGGGCTTGAGGCCGGCGTCGAGAAGTTCGACGCACATGTTGCATTTGGCGGCCTTGCCGTCGACCTTGCTCATCACAATGGCGTCGTACTGACAGGCCTTCTGGCAGAGGCCGCAGCCGATGCAGCGGGACCGATCGAGCACGACGATGCCGTCGGGGCGCTGCGTATAGGCGTGGGCCGGGCAGACGGACATGCAGCTCGGATTCGTGCAGTGCATGCAGCTGTGGGAGAGCCACACATCACGGACGCGGCCGTTGTCATCCTTGACCTCGTAGAGGTCGACCTTGCGGAAGCGGACATCTTCGGGAAGTTCGTTGTGGATCTGGCAGGCCACGGAGCAGCCGCCACAGCCCACGCAGTTTTCCTGACGAAAGATGAACCCCTGCTGTAATTTGTTTTCTTGCATTTCTACGGACTCCTATTAGGCCTTTTCCATGTTGACTCGGGTCGAGTGGTAGGCGGAGCAGCCGCCCATGTCCGTCAGCTTCGAGGTGGTGAGCGTGTTGGTATTGCCCTCCTTGCCGTACGGGTTGGTCATGCGCCAGTTGCACTTGGCGGTGCGGACGACACCAGGGGCGACGCGCGTGGTGACCCTGGCCACAAAGAAGGCCTCGCCGCGCTGGTTCCAGAGGCGGATCCTGTCGCCCATCGCGATGCCGAGCTCCTTGGCGTCCTGCGGGTGGATCTCGCATTCGTAGGCGTTGTAGGCGCGAATGTACTTAACGTTGTAGAACGAGGAGTTCACGCGCTGGGGGATGCCCGGCGAGAGGAGGCGGAAGGGCAGACGGCGTTCCTCGGGCTCCATCTCCGCTTCGCAGAGCGTGAGGTCGATCGTCGGGTTGAAACCGCGCTTCTTCATCGTCTCGGAGTAAAGCTCGATCTTTCCCGAAGGGGTGTTCAGGCGGCCGCCGGAACGGATCGGGACACTC
>CAJMRV010000046.1 GCA_905215795.1 uncultured bacterium
ATACGGGGGCGGCAGTATTTTAAATGAACTGTTGCTGGAGCGGATTGCGGAGTTGATGAACCCCCTCGAGCTCGTCGCCACGCAGACGCCCGAGCCGCCCAAGTTCGACCTCGAACAAGTGAAGGAACAGGCCGCCAAGGGCGTTCCGAGCGCCCAGTTCGCGCTCGGCGAGGCCTATGAGACGGGCACGGGCGGCCTCAAGAAGGACGCCGCCCAGGCGGTCCACTACTATGAACTCGCCGCCAAGAACGGCAACACGATGGCCATGACGAACCTCGCCGCCTGCTACATGGACGGCCGCGGCGTGCCCCAGAACCTCGTCAAGGCCGCCGAGCTCCTCGAGTCGGCCGCCATGAAGGGCGACATCTACGCCGCCTTCAACCTCTCGAACGCCTACTTCGAGGGCTACGGCGTCAAGCAGGACCTCGGCCTCGCCTTCAGCTACGCGCTCGAGGCGGCCCAGGGCGGACTCCTCGACGCGCAGACCCTGGTGGGCTACTTCTACCTGCAGGGGATCGGCACGAAGCCCAACGCCGAGCAGGCCCTCGCCTGGTTCAAGAAGGCCGCCGAACGCGGCGACGGCGAGGCCTCCGAATACGTGGGCGCCTTCCACGAGAACGGCATCGCCACGAAGGCCGACGCCGCCGAGGCCCTGAAGTGGTACAAGAAGGCCTGCGACGCGGGCCGCAAGAGCGCCTGCTCGAGCGTCGAGCGCGTCGAGGCGGCTCTGAAGGCCGCGCCCGGCACGCCCACCGTCGGCACCGACGCCGACGGCCAGGCGATCAAGAAGGAGCCCGCCGGGAAGTAAGGCCGGCCCCGAGTGCTTGCCCCCAAATGAACACGGCGCCCGCGCGGAAGAATCCGCGGGGCGCCGCTTTTCTTGGAAGGTGTCCTCAAGGGGCGTGTCCCGAGACAACAAGAGAGCCGCATTTCCATGGAAACGCGGCTCTCTCCCCCTTGATTTCGAGCAAATGATGAATCCCGCTTGTTCCGGCTTCAGGCCGGGCCGCCCGGGCGACATCGTTCGTTCGTGAGTGCGAGCACTCATGAGATGCCTGTTGCTGAGAGACAATAAACACCTTCAATATGAATTATGAATAAAAAGAAGGGGTTTGTCGAGCGGAATCGTCGTCTCCGTGCGGTTCAGGGCGTTTTTTCCCGATTCCGGGGTGATATTAGTCGTAGTAGTACCAGCCGGGCCACCACATCCGGTTCATCGAGCGCATGAATTCATTCATCTCCTCCTGCCTGGCGGCGGCCTCCCGGGCGCGTTCGGCGGCTGCCTGCGCCTCGTAGGCCCGGATCTTGGCCATGAGCTCGCGCTTCTCAAGGTCCGCCCTGGCGCGTTCCTTCGCCTCGGCGCGGCGCACCTCTGCCGTCCTCGCCTCCATGGCGGCGTGGTCCTTGATGAAGCCGCAGATCGAGGCGTAGTCCGCCTCCCGCATCCCCTTGGGGAGCGTCGCCTTCGGATCCGGGCAGACCTTGAGCACATAGTTCCTCTCGAGGATCGCGGCCTCGTGGGTCTGCGCCGCCACACGCGCGGCGTCGAAGCGGTACACCTCGGAGAGCGCCTTCACGGGGCCCTCGTAGTAGGCCTTGTCGACGCGCATGGGCGTCACCGAGCCGTCCGGTCCCGTCACGAGGGCGGTCCCGCGGGTCTCACCGTCGGCGTTCACCACCGAGAGCGTGAGGTCGTTGACTGGGCGGCGCGTGGCGGGGTCGCGGAAGACGTACTTCGAGACGCCCGCGGCGGGGTCGAGCTCGCCCGTGTAGAGGATGTTGTCCTTGATCATGAAGACGTCCGCGGCGGAGCCGTCGCTCTCGTGGTCCGCGCGGGTCTCGAACCCCTCGAAGGCGCTCCGGCCCGAGTTGAGGATCGTCACCTTCCGGATCTCGCTTCCGAAGACGTCGCCGTCGACCGTGTACTTCGTCTCGTCGCGGTAGATCGTGGGCGCATCGCCCATCGGGTCGCGGCCGGGCTTGGTGTCCGCAATCGGGCGCGCGGTGTCGGCCACGACGTGGTGCGTGCGGTCGTACTCGCGCGAGACCATCATGCCCGGGCGGCGGAAGTCGGCGAGCGTGATGATGTCGGCGTCCCTCAGGTCGGAGCGGTACATGATGCGTCCGAGCCCGTAGGCGCGTCCGTCGCGGCAGTCGCCGTCCCAGAAGAGGCGTGCGTGCACGGCCGACATCGAAAGCGAGGCGGGCACGGGGATCCGGCAGGCGGCCTTCTTGTTCGTGGGCTGCACCCAGACGAGCCGGTCGACGGGGACCTGGTAAGGGACGGCCTCCTGCGCGTGGAGCCCCGCCTCGAGGGCGGGCCAGGGGTATTCGGGGATCTCGGGCACGGGGCCGGCGTCGAGCGCGGCGCAGCCCGCGGCGAGGGCCGCGGCCGAGAGCGAGGCGGCGAGGGCGCACGCACGGAGCGCCCGGCCGGGGAAATTCTTCTTCGTCTTGTTTCGCATGGTGGTCTCCTCGGGATGTGGGGAGGTGTCCTTGAAGGCGCGGGGGAGCTCCCCGGAGGGCGCCTCGGGGAAATCGTCACCGTCGGCGCCCGCGGCCGTGGGTTAGAATTGGGACACGGCCACCCTCCGCCCCCACGGGGACGGCATCCGTCATGAGGACGGCGTCCGCAGGGGGTGTACAAGCAGTCTAACACCATGCGCAACCGGTTATACCTTTATCTCAAGGCGCGGCACTCGCCGCTCCTCTCACGCCTGATCGCCGTCGAGGACTTCTTCTTCTTCATCCGCGCGAGGATCCGCGACACCCACGTCCAGGAGGTCGCGAGCACGATGACGCTCACGACGTTGATCTCGCTCGTGCCGATGCTGGCCGTCTCGCTCGCCGCGTTTGCGCTCTTCCCGAGCTTCGCCGAGAACCGCCGCGAGCTCGAGGACGTGATCTTCCACAGCTTCCTGCCGCAGCAGTACAGCGCCCAGATCGTCGAGTACCTCAGACAGTTCTCCGAACACGCCTCCGGCCTCGGGGTGATCGGCGTGCTCGCGCTGCTCGTGACGACGCTGCTCCTCGTGAACAAACTCTTCGTCACCGTCAACGCCATCTTCAAGGTGCGCCGTCCGAGAAGCGTCGGCCAGCGCGCGCTCCTCTACTGGGCCTTGATCACGCTCGGCCCCGTCTTCATCGCCTTCTCGATGACGATGTCCACCCAGATCATCAAGGCCGCGGCCCTGGGGGTGGCGCCGGGGCATCTCACTGAGATCCTCGAGGCGGTGCGCTTCTTCATCCAGTGCTTCGGCTTCGCGCTCCTCTTCAAGTTCGTCCCGAACTGCCACGTGCCGACGAAGCACGCCCTGACGGGCGGCCTGATCGTCGGGGTGAGCCTCTTGGTCGTGCGCGAGCTCTTCGAGCTCTACGTCTCGGGCGGGTCGCTCACGAACATCTACGGCGCCTTCGTCGCGCTCCCCGTGCTGCTCCTCTGGCTCTACTGGACCTGGTTCATCGTCTTCATCGGCGCGGCCGTCACCGCCACGATGCCGCTCCTCGCGACGGGCCGCTACGTCGACCACTACCGTGTGGGCGACCATTTCCTCACGGCCGTGGGCCTTCTGAGGGAGCTCACGATCGCCAAGCTCCGCGACCATCCCGCGGTTTCGATCCGGGAGCTCTGCCGGAGCGTGGACACCTATCCGCAGCTCGCCCACGACCTCCTCGAGAAGCTGAGCGAGGCGGGCTACTGCGCGCCGATCGCCCGCATGAAGGGTGAGAGCGACTGGGCGCTCCTCGGGGACCCCCACCGCCTGACGCTTGAAAAGGCGAGCCACGTGCTCCTCATTGACTCGAGGAACGCCCTCGTGCATCCGCGCCGCCGCGACGAGAGGAACGTGGGCTACTGGTACCGCCTCCTGATGAAGTCCGAGGGCTTCCACATGCCGCTCTCGCAGCTCTTCTCGGAGAGCCAGGCCGCGAGGGAGGAGGCGAGGGCCCTCTGGATGGGAACCTCTTCAGACTCCTCCGAACCTTCGGAATCAGAAGAAGCCCCTGAAGCCACGGAAGCTTCGGTCGGATCGCCCGCCTCCGACGAGGACCGTCGTCCCGGTGCCTGAGCACGTTTCCTCACGGTCTTCAACAACCTGAAACAAAAAACGAGCCGGCGTCCCGCAATGAACGGGACGGCCGGCTCATTTCATTTCCGGGGGCGGGGGTTCACCCGCCCGGAGGCTGTTTTCTTCAGCAGCCCTGGCGGCAGGGACGGCACGGACGGGCGGCGCGGAGCACCGCGGCGATCTCGTCGACCGTCATGGCGCGGTCCTCGCCGAGCTTCCAGCCGCGTTGGCGGAAGCGCTCCACGATCTTCGCGTCGACTTCGACGGGGATGCCCGCTTCGTCGAGGCGCGTGGGCAGGCCGAGCGAGGCGAAGAAGTCCTCGAGCGCCTCGATGGCGCCGCGCGCGAGTGAGTCGCGGTCGGTGTCGACCAGACCGAAGACGCGTTCGCCCATCTGTGCGAGCTTGTCCTTCTTGAGGTCGAAGCGCACGCGGCAGAGCGCCGGGAAGACGAGGGCGAGGGAGGCGCCGTGGGGCGTGCCGGTGAAGGCCGTGATCTCATGGCCGATGGCGTGGGTGGCCCAGTCCTGGTTGACGCCCATGGCGATCATCTCGTTGAGGGCGAGGGTCGCCGAGAGCATGTAGTCGTCGAGGACCGCGTCAGAGGCGGGCTTCTCGGCGAGGAGCTTCGGGGCGATCTCGATCACGGTGTGGAGGATCCCCTCGGCCCAGCGGTCCATCGTGCGGGACTGGCCCGGCTGCGTGAGGTACTGCTCGAGCACGTGAGCGACGATGTCGGCGAGGCTCGCACGCATCTGGTTCTTCGGGAGCGAACGGCAGGTGTCCGGATCGAGGATGGAGAATTCGGGGTAGCGCGGCGCGACGAAGCTGATCTTCTCGTCGGTGGCGAGGCGTGAGATCACGCCGTTGTCGTTCATTTCGGAGCCCGTCGCCGGGAGCGTCATCACGTCGGCGTAGGGCAGACAGGCCTTGGGGCGGCGCGAGAGCACGAGGTCCCAGGCGGAGGTGCCTTCGGGGTGCGCGAGGGCGCACGCGATGAGCTTGGAGCCGTCGAGGACGGAGCCCCCGCCCACGCTCAGCACGAAGCCCACTTTTTCACGGCGTCCGAGTTCGATGGCCTTCTCGAGCGTCTCGACCTTCGGATTGGGCTCGATCCCCCAGAATTCGACGTGGTCGAACCCCTCGAGGGCGGCTTCGACCTGTTCGTAGACGCCGTTGCGCTTCACGGACCCGCCGCCGTAGGTGACGAGGATGCGGGTGTCCTTCGGGAGGAGCTCCCTGAGTTCGGCGATGCGGCCGCGCCCGAAGACGAGGCGGGTGGGATTGTAGTAGGTGAAGGGTTTCATCGTTGGGTACCGTTCGGAGGGTTGTCGGACCACGCCCGCCGGGCCGCCCTGTTCGTCGGGCTCCGTCCTGACGGACGCGCATCCTCTGATTATATCGCCCGCACCCCCTGCGGCTCAACGGGGTTGACGAGGGGCTGGGGACCCGGAGACGCTTTTCGGCGCCCGGAAAAAAGGAAGCCCCGGCGCGGAGGGATTCTCCGGACCGGGGCTTTCGGATTCAAAAGCGTCCTGCCTCTCATTGAGGCGGCGTGCTTACTGGATCTTGGCCTTCTTCACGAGGTCGACCACGTAGTTGTTGATCTCCTGGTTGAGGAGCGTTTCATTCAACTGCGGCTTGAGCTGGTCGTAGGTCGGGAAGTTCTGCTGCGGGCGTTCCTTGACGTTCTTGATCACGAGGAAGGCGTTGCCCTGGCGGATCGGGGTCTGGCCCACGGTGCCCGGGGCGAGCTGGGAGATGGCCAGGCCGAGCGTGCCGCCGAGCTGGCTCGGAGCGTGCCAGCCGAGGTCGCCGCCCTTGGCCTTGCTGTTTTCGTCAAGGGAGTTCTTCTTGGCCAGATCTGCGAAGTCGGCGCCCTTGTTGAGCTTGTCGATCAGGTCCTGACCGGCCTTCTCGGAGGAGACCAGGATGGCGGCGACGTTGTATTCCTTGTCGCCGTAGGCGGCCTTGGCGGCGTCATAAGCCTTCTTGAGGTCGGCTTCCTTGATCGGGTGGTCCTTGGCGTACTTGACCTGGAGGAAGCGCACCATGAGCTGTTCCTTGTACTGGTCGAGGGCCTTCTTGAAGTCGGCGTCGTTCTCGACCTTGGCCTTCTTGGCCTCCTGCAGCAGGACCGTGTTGGCCACGAGGTTGTTCCTCACGAACTGCTCGAGGGCTTCGCCGGCGGGCTGGCCGGAGGCGACGAGACCGTCGTAGACGGCCTTCTGCTCGGCCGCGGTGATGGTCTGCCCGTTCACCTTGAAGTTCTTCATCTCGGCCTGGGCGGCGCCGGTCGCCACGAGGGCGGCCATGGCGATGGTCAACAATTTCATGTTCATTTAATAAACCTCGGTTTCTTTAAAAAGGGTCCGTGGGGATAATCGCCCCAGCGTGGTTGTATCGTCCCCCGCGAGCCACGGTGCGGACAATGCCTGAAACGCTACGGCATCAGGGTTTTCACGCATCCGCGTTCCACGCCCGCGGCATGGTTCCGGGTGATGCTAAAAGCATCTCACGGCAAATCTCATTTGTCAATTCTGCTCCATGTCGGCGTGTTTGGTGATGAACACGGCGGAGGCAATTGTAAATACAAATGTCAGGGCGAAGAGGCCGTAGAGCTTGAAGTTGACCCAGGCCTCCACCGACATCGTGTAGACGACGGCGAGGTTGATCGCGCCCAGGGCGAACATGAAGCCGATCCAGAGCGTCTGCAGGGTCTGCCAGTCGTGCTCGGCCATGACGATCTCGGCCTTGGAGAAGGCTTTCTCGATCCAGTTGCGGCGAGTGAGGCGCGCAAAGAGGAGCATCGCGGCGAAGAGCCAGTAGAGGATCGTGGGCTTCCACTGGATGAAGCGGCCGTCCTGGAAGTAGATCGTGAGGCCGCCGAAGACGATGATGATGAAGAGCGTGAGCCAGAAGGTCACGGCGATCTTCTTCTTCATGGCTACGTAGAAGCCCAGCTGCACGATCGTGGCGGCGATGGCGACCACGGTCGCGAGTACGATCGGGAGCACGTCGGCCCCGGTGTTCGAGAAGAAATCGAGCAGGGCGTCGGGGATGAGGCCGGGATGGTGTTCGGCGACCTGGAAGACGGCGAAGAAGGCGATGATCGGGAAGAAGTCGAGGAGAAGCTGCATGGGTCGGAGTGTCGAGCGGGTCGTTCGTGTTCTTTGCTAAGATTGTCGGATGTTTTTCCGGGACCGCCGGAGCCCCGACTGCGGGGATCGCGGCCGCCGGGGCCGTTGTGCCGGAGCGCTCCACATTGTAGAGCACATCCGCCGGTGCGGCCCCGTCCCGTCACGTTTTCTTTCTAATTCGGACAAAGAGACCATGCCATTCATTTCCACCCCGCCCGTCCACGTCGTGGAGGGCTTCAGGGAGCACCGCCTCACCAACGGCCTGCGCGTCGTCCTCTACCGCGACGACACCAAGCCCTCGACCACCGTGTGCATGACCTACCGCGTCGGTTCGCGCTGCGAGAACTACGGCGAGACGGGCATGGCCCACCTGCTCGAGCACCTCATGTTCAAGGGGAGCACGAACGTAGAGAACCCCACCAAGGAGTTCACCGACCGCGGCTTCGAGATGAACGGGAGCACCTCGCTCGACTTCACCAACTACTTCCTCACCTTCAAGAACACCGGGGACAACCTCGACTTCGCGCTCTTCTGGCACGCCGACGCGATGGTCAACTCCAACATCGCCCGCTCGGACCTCGACACCGAGATGACGGTCGTCAGGAATGAGTACGAGATGGGTGAGAACAACCCCTTCGCGGTGCTCTTCAAGCGCGTCCAGGGCGTCGCCTTCGACTGGCACTCCTACGGGCGCCCCACTATCGGCGCGCGCTCGGACATCGAGAACGTCGAAATCGAGAACTTGAGGGCCTTCTACCGCCACTACTACCAGCCCGACAACGCCACGCTCGTCATCGCCGGCAACTTCGAGGAGGACGAGGTCCTCGCGCTCGTCGACCGACACTTCGGCGCGATTCCGCGCCCCGAGAGGACGCTCCGTCCCGAGTGGACCGTCGAGCCCGTCCAGGACGGTGAGCGCGAAGTCGTCGTGCGCCGCCCGGGCGACGTGAAGCTCTGCCTGCTCGCCTACCATCTGCCGAGCTCCCTGAGTGCTGAATGGCAGCCCCTTGTGACCGCCACCGAGGTGATCGGTGAGGGCGTGAAGTCGCGCCTCCACAAGGCCCTCGTGAAGACCGGGAAGGCCGCCGCCGTGGGCTGCTGGCCCTTCGCCGCGCTCGATCCGAACCTCGCGCTCTTTTACGCCCAGTGCCCGCTCGAGGCGGACCTCGATGAAGTCAAGCGCATCATGGCCGACGTCATCGAAAACGACCTCAAGCGCTCTCCCGCCACCGACGAGGAGGTCCGTCCCCTCGTCCAGGATGAGCTCACCAACTTCGAGCGCGAGTTCTCCGACACCGAGGAGCTCGCCACGGAGCTCTCCGACTACATTGCGCTCGGCGACTGGCGCCTCCGATTCGCGGACCGCGACGACATCGCGGGCTTGAAGACCGAGGACGTCAACGCCGCGGCCGCGCGTTGGTTCGTCGCCTCGAACCGCACCACCGGCCTCTTCATCCCCGAAGAAAAGAGCGTGCGCGCCCCGTACGCCTCGAGGATCGACGCCGAGGAGCTCCTCGCCGGCCGTGAGTTCAATGAGGCCGACCCCAACGCGGGTGAAGCCTTCGACAGCTCGCAGGAACACATCAACCGCGCCACGCGCCGCCTTGAACTGGGCGGCCTCAAGGTGGCGCTCCTCCCCAAGAAGAGCGCCGGGCGCACGGTCACCGTCCGCATGGACTTCGACTACGCGACCTATCATCAGAAGAAGGCCGACCCCGACGCGATCATGATGCTCGCCACGCTCAAGTGCGGGACGCGCCACTGGAACGCCGAGAAGATCGCCGACCTCTTCAGCGAACTCAAGCTCGACGGCTCGGCCATGCGCTTCGTCACCGACCGTGAACACATCGTCGAGGCGATCGGCTTCGTCTCCGAACTCCTCGCGCATCCGACGTTCCCCGCCGACGAGGTCGCCGACGAAATCCGGAAGACCCTTACCAACTACGAGGCCATGAAGAAGGAGCCGCTCATGCTCGCGAGGAGCGTCCTCGCCGGCCACTTCAACCGCTACCCGGAGGGCGATTGGCGCCACGCCGCCACGCTCGAGGAGACGATCGCGATGATGCGCGGCGTCACCGTCGAGACGATCCGCGACTTCTGGCGTGACGCGTTCTCGCTCGAACAGGGCCGCATCGCCGTCGTGGGCGACTTCGACGTCGAGGCGGTCGAAAAGGCCCTCGAGGAGAAGATCGCCGGTGCGAAGACCTCTCCGAAGGCCTATGAAATCGAACCCTTCGAGTACAGCGACGTCGAGCCCGCCAGGCTCGTCGTCGACACCCCCGAAAAAGAGAGCGGCGTGCTCCTCGTGAGGAACGACTTCCGACTCGAGGAGGACCCCGTCGCGAACGTGCCCTACACGGTCGCCAACTGGATCTTCGGCGGGAGCCCCGGCCTCTCGCACCGCCTCGCCACGCGCGTGCGTCAGAAGGCGGGCCTCTCCTACGGGCTCTCGAGCTTCATGGTGCTCCCGCGCCGCGACGACGTCGCGAGCTTCCGCATCGTCGTGATGGCCGCCCCGTCGAACCTCGCCGAGGCTGAATCGCTCGTCCTCGACGAACTCGAGATCGCCTTCCGCGACGGCGTCACCGCCGACGAACTCGAGAAGGCCAAGCACGGGCTCCTTGAGATGCGCGCCATGAACCGCGGCCGCGACGAGGCGATCGCCGGCAACTGGGTGCGCCTGATGGACGAGGGCCGTGACTGGACCGAATCCCTCGAAGTGGACGAAGCGATCCGCTCGCTCACCCTCGAGGAGGTCTCCGAAGCGATGCGCCGCATGTGCGACCCGGCCCTGAGGACCGTCGTCCTCGCGGGCGACGTCGCCAAGGCCGCCGCCGAAGGACGTCCCTTCGACAAGGCCTGAGCCTGACACCACGGATCATCTCGTGACAAAGAACCCCCGGACGCGCCCCCTTCGTGGGACGCCGCCGGGGGTTCGTCGTTGTGGGCGGCACGGATGGATTCCCCCGCTTCCTGAGGATCGTGACCAATCCGCCGTGTCGCCTCCCGGCAGGGCCCTTCAGGGGGGCCTTCCCCGATTAGTTGCGGCTCCGACTGGCCTTTTCCCTCGGAAAGGGTGAAAATGGTA
>CAJMRV010000047.1 GCA_905215795.1 uncultured bacterium
GGGAGCAAGCATCCATTGCACAAAAAGTCGTGACTTCCAATGGAGCAGACATGGTCAAGTCAGGATCAAGAATGATAAGGTCCGGCTCCATGCAGGATGAAGCCAAAGATCGCTTGCGTTGCAGTTCCGTGTCCCAAACAGTTGCAAAAGGGGTCACCTCGGCACCAGTACCTGATGTCGTTGGAATCGCAATTAATGGAATGCGCCTCTCAACAAAGGGGGCGGCATTTCTCAAAATCTTCGTCAAACTTGCCTGTCGATTGTTGGGATGCAAAATAATCGACAACACTTTGGCTGCATCTAAAACACTGCCTCCACCAAGAGCAATCAAGTGAACCTGTGACAAATTAGCCAATGATTTTGATAGACCTTCCAAGCGCTCCAAGGTCGGATTCGATTGCACTGTCACTACTTCCATCTGGCCGTGGAAACGAGTTCTCAAAACGTCGATCACTCCCCTCCGAACCATACCTTCAGAAGTCACGAGTACGACTGTTCCGGCAAAATCAGCTTCTTTTGAGAATCGTTCGAATTCTCCCGCACCCAGCAGGAGCGGACACGGGCTTTCTTTCGCTATATCCATGACGTCACTCCATTAAAAAACCCATCACGGATTCCTTATTTTGAGCAGGGGTACGAGTCGGCCGCCCCAAATCTTGACGCGATCCCTGCAACAACTTGATTTCCAGCAAAAATGGAGAGCGTTCTCCCAACGTCGACAAAAGCTCGCGGAGCTCCTTTTCGTCGTTTGCACAAGCGTAACCAGCGTAACCCACCGCCTGTGAAAACTTTTTGAAATCGATTCCATTCGCTATGGTAGGTTGCCCCCCAACCGACTCATGTGCCGCATTGTTCAACAAAACATGAACAAAATTCTTCGGTTTTTCAGAACCAATCGTTGCCATCGCACCAAGATGCATCAAAGCCGCACCATCTCCGTCGAGACAAACAACCATCTTCTCTGGATGACGAAGGGACACGCCCAAAGCAATACTCGATGCATGCCCCATTCCTCCAACCGTCAAGAAGTCTCTTTGGTTCTGTTTGCGACGTGCTCGGAGCTCAAACAACTCTCGTCCAGTTTTCCCTGTGGTGGCAACATAAAAAGCCGTCTCGGGCAATTCATCAAGCAAACAATCCAAAGCCTGTTCGCGTTTTAAAGAAGAATCAACGTGGCATTTTTCAACAGACCAATCCCCGGTAAGCGCCCCCTTTCGGATCACCAAAGCCACGGGACCGTTCCGAGTCAACATCCGCCTCCAAAGTTCATCCACTTGCCGTTCAATGTCTTCCTTATCATCAAAAACAAGATAAGGGATTCCCAAAACTTCCAATTGCTGCAGTGTAACGGCCCCTTGCTTTATGTGCTGGGGCTCGTCTCGAACTCCAGGCTCACCACGCCAGCCAACAATCAAGAACATGGGGATGCCATAAATTTCGGGATCCGCCAGGCTAGCCAATGGATTGACCACGTTTCCCAATCCGGAGTTCTGCATGTACACGACCCCCGGACGGCCCGTTCCGAGATACTCCCCAATACTCAGCCCAACCGCATTCCCTTCATTTGCAGTGATGATGTGTGTCAAATCAGGTTGCTGCATGATGCAGGCACTAAGCTTGGACAGCAACGAGTCGGGAACGCCTGCATAAAAAGACGCCCCCTTAGCTTTTAAAGCATCGACAAGTTTTTTAGCATCTGCCATCAGCGGGTTCCTGGGATCAAGTTGAGAATATCTTTGATGCTCATGAGTTGTTGATCGCACTCCAAACTCCGGTGGTGCGTGAGAATGCTTTCAGCCACAGATTTCATGGCAGGATAAGCAGCGCGCAACAGTTGATTTGCATAAATCACCACGTTGACTCCGTTCGCAACCAACTCTTCCTCAGTCGTGCTGTTATAACTTGAAGGCACCGCCACCAAGGTCTTCCTGTTGGGCAGTTTGTTGTACTCCTTGCAGAATTCGAATATCTCTGAAGGATCCTTTTTCCGGGAGTGAATCATGATGCCGTCGGCACCGGCTTCCAAATAGGCCTTGGCACGCGCAATAGCATCTTCCTGACCTTTTTCCAGAATCAAACTTTCAATTCGGGCAATGATCATGAAATCATCCGTTACCTGGGCCTTCTTGCCCACACGAATCTTTTCGCAAAAGTTCTTGATCGTATCTTGAGTTTGCGCCACTTCATTGCCGAACAATGAATTCTTTTTCAAACCAGTCTTGTCTTCGATGATGACGGCTGAAACCCCCAAACGTTCCAAGGATCTCACGGTGAAGCGGAAATGTTCCGGAATACCGCCCGTATCGCCATCAAAAATAAGGGGTTTCGTGGTCACCTCAAACAATTCATCTATCAAACGCAAACGTGCAGTAATGTCGACCGCTTCAATATCGGGTTTTGCACGTGCAGTGGAGTCAGTAAGCGAACTGCCCCACATACCATCGAATTCGAGCATTCGATCAGCTTGAACCTTTGTGTGCTCCACAATCGCCCCCGTCATACCATTGTGCACTTCACATATACGAACAATGGGCTTAGTCCCCAACAGGCGACGAAGAGACTTCAGGCGTCGTTCAGGCGTCGTTCCTAATTCACGAACGGCCTTGTTGAGACGAGTTGAAGAAATCCCCTTTGTATACGGAACTTCAACCAACTCTCCCCCCCATTTCTTCACACAGTCAATCACACGTTGACGAGTGGCCTTTTGAACACCCTCCCGCCAATCGTCACCATGCACGACAAAATCTGGCTTCAATCGCTCAAGATTCGGAACATAATCCAACGTTTCCTGTGGAACCACATTGGAAACCTGCTTCAGAGCGGATATGACTGCATGTCGTTCTTCATAAGTCATGTAGGGCATGCGCTTGTACGAAGCGATTGCCGCATCAGTCAGCAAACCAACTGTCACATCACCCAGCTTTGCTGCAGCCTCGAGCAAATTCAAATGCCCGGGATGAATCAGGTCGGCAGACATACCGACGTAAACTTGTTTCTTCATATTATTCCTCAAGATAAATCGTGTCATTACGATTATTGGTCATATGCAAAAATATTTTTAGTTTGGAAGACAAAACCTCTTCCTGAAATCCAGAGATTTTTCACCATCTCGCGGTTTGGGCAACTTCCCCAGACTTTTTTCTCTTAGCTTCCATAGAAATATACAGGATTCCCATGCGCCTGGTAGCGATGTTGTTCCACCACATAAGCATGCGTTCATCCTCCAGCTCTTGAAGTCAGCTCAACCCTCTTTGATACTGAAACACTTCTTCAACAAAAAAATGCTGCTCATCAGGACATCTTCTCCTTCAAACCCAAGAACCGCCCAAAAAACCTTTCCTCATACGGCGAAAAGCACGATAAACCGCATAAACAAGATACCGGCGCCCGATTGATCTGATCTAGGCGCCGGCATTTTGTTTTTTCCCAATTCACAGGTTTGTTCCTATCGGATCGCCCTGCCGTTCATGAGGACGCCCTCGGGGCCGAACTGAAGGACCGCCGAGTAGATCCCCTCCTTGTAGAACAGCGTGCCGATGCCGGCCATCGCGTCGAGATTCTCCTTGATTTCAGGGAAGCCCGTCCACGACTTCGGATTGATCGAGAGGTGGAACGTGCCGGCGTCGCTTGCGCGGCCCGGAAGCCCCGTGGCCTCGAGCGTGCCGTTGAAAAAGGAGTGCTTGCCGTGGCTCTCCACGTCGACGTTCCTCACGATCAGCTTCATGCCGCCCTTCTCATAGGCCTCCCTTGCAATCGAGATGCAGCCCGGGTCGTCGACGGGACGGCGCACGACGCTGTCGAGGAACCGGCCGGGGAAGCGGTCCACGTAGACGTCGCCCGTCACCGTGGAGATCGAACCCCGTCCTTCAACCTCGAGGTCCTCGAGCTTCCAGAGAATGTGCGAGAGGTAAAGCGGATTCTTGTCGGGGCTGCCCTCGATCAGGTCGAGCTTCTTGGCGCCCTCGAGGGACTTGACGGACCACTTGCCGTAGCCCTTCACCTCACCCGTGACCGGACCCGCATGGAGCTCGATCGAGCCGTCGCGGGCGACATTGCGGCGCTTGAGGTTGGTCTGGGCCTTGAAGACGGGCGAGGATACCGTGAAGGGGTTCCCGAGGTAGGTGCACTCGACCGACGGGGCCTTGAAGAGGATCTCCGAGGAACCTCCCGAGAGCGACGCCTGTAGGCTCGAGGCAGGGAAGCGACAGACCAGGCCGCGGCGCTCATAGGCGACGGGGTCGATGTCCCAGACGAGCTTGATCTTCCCGCCCACGGGCGAGGCCTTCACCTTGAGGGTGGCGTTGAAGTCCTTGAGGCCGCGCTCCTTCATGAGTTCGTTGAGGCGGCTCTCCGCGGTCTCACGGAGGTCCATCGAGACGCCCCATCCGAGGCGCGCCACGCCCTCGAGGTCGAGCACCTTCAAGCCGTCCCGCTCGACGGTCACGCCCACGCGCCTCGAGAAGAGGTCGCGGTCGTGCTCGACCGTCTTGACGACGGTGTCGGGCGAGATGCGGCGTCCGTCGAGCGCGAGGAAGCGCTCGTCGAAGACGCGGCCCTCCTTGTGCACGAGGACGGCGGCGCCGCCCACGACCATGATGCCGATGACGACGGCGACCCATATTTTCTTAGACATCTTCCCTCCTTGCGGGATTCTGCTCGGAACCCACGTCGATGGCGGCCGGCGAGACCGGCTGGATGGGCGTGACGAGCACCTTGTCGATGCGGCGTCCGTCCATGTCCACGATTTCAAAACGCCACTTGTCCCAGGTCACGACGT
Source organism: uncultured bacterium (assembly GCA_905215795.1). Taxonomy (GTDB): domain Bacteria; phylum Pseudomonadota; class Gammaproteobacteria; order Burkholderiales; family Burkholderiaceae_F; genus Sutterella. Next base: position 4,778 of record CAJMRV010000047.1, read on the forward strand.
CGGTTTCGCCGGGCATGCGTCCGAGCATGAACATGATCATGCCGGCGAGGGTGTTGTAGCGGCCGGGCTCGTCTTCGGCGGGCACGTGCTTGAGGTCGAGCACGTCCTGCATCTCGGGCACGGCGATCATGCCATCGAGGAGGTACGAGCCGTCCTCGCGGCGGAAGACGAAGCTCTCCTCGGGGATCTCCGTGGCGAACTCGCCCGCGATCGCCTCGAGGACGTCGCGCGGGGTCACCACGCCCTGGACCTCGCCGTATTCGTCGACGACGAGCGCGAGCGAGGCGTCGGTCTTCCTGAAGTTGTCGAGAAGCTCCATGCCGGTGAGCGTCTCGGGGACGTAGAGCGGCGCGACGAGCCCCTTGGAGAGGTCCGGATGCTCCTTCCTGATCATCTGCTGGAGGAGCGTGAAGGTCGAACCGATGCCCCGGACGTCCTCGAGCCCGCCCATGCAGACGGGCAGGCGCGAGTGCCTGGCGTGCTTGAGCACCTCCTTGTTCACCTCGATGGGATCCTCGAGGTTGATCCATTCGATGTCGGTGCGCGGCGTCATCAGCGAGCCCACCTGGCGGTCGTCGAGACGGAAGACGTTCCTCACCATCTCACGTTCGGAGCGGTCGATCACGCCGCTCTCCTCGCCTTCGGCGATCATCGCGTGGATCTCCTCCTCGGTGACGCCCTCGCCCTTGGCGGCGTCGGCGCGCACGAGCCTGAGGATCCCCGTCGTCGAGAGGCTGAGCAGCTCGACGAAGGGCTTGGCGACGACGCTCACCCAGTGCAGGGGCGGCGCCACGCGGCAGGCGACCGCCTCGGGGGCGATCTGACCGAGGCGCTTGGGGACGAGCTCCCCGAGCACGATCGAGAAGTACGTGACGACCACGACGACGAGGACGATGCCGAGGCGTTCGGCGGCCACTTCGCCCACGCCGAGCTCGACGAGCCAGCGCGCGACGGGTTCGGAGAGGGCCGCCTCGCCCACGATGCCCGAGAGGATCCCGATGCTGGTGATGCCCACCTGGATCGTCGAGAGCGCACGCGTGGGGTCCTCGTTGAGTTCGAGGGCGCGGGAGGCGCCCTTCGCGCCCGAGGACTCGAGCGACTGGAGGCGTGCGCGGCGGCTCGTCACCAGGGCGATCTCGCTCATGGCGAGCAGCGCGTTCACGCCGATCAATAGGACTAACAAAAGGATGTTGAGCATGGTGTGGACGGCCGGGGCTCACCCGGCCGCGTGTTGGGCATGTTGGTCAAAGCGCCTTGAATCTGGCGGGGTTGTCGTGCTTGATCAGGTCGGCGAGTCCTTCGAGGGCGGCGAGCCGCGCATGGTCGCGCACGGCCTCGCGCCCGCCGTGGAAGTCGAACGTCCTGGCGTAGCACACGATGTGTTCGTTGAACTGCTGGGCCCATCCGATGCAGACGGTCCCCACGGGGGTCTCCGGGGTGCCGCCCCCGGGTCCGGCCACGCCCGTCACGGAGACGGCGAGCGTGGCGTTCACGGAGCGCGCCAGCGCCCCGCGGGCCATCGCCAGGGCGACGGCCTCGGAGACGACGCCCTCGCGCTCGATCGTCTCGGCGGGCACGTCCAGACGCTTGATCTTCGCCTCGGGCGTGTAGACGATCCAGCCTCCCTCGACCCAGCCGGAGCTGCCCGGCACCCGAGTGAGGAGTTCGGCGATCCCGCCGCCCGTGCAGCTCTCGGCGGTCACGATGATGTCATGGGAGTCCGCTGCGAGCTTGCCGATGCGCTCGGCGGCGGCCTCAAGGCGGTCATTGAAATCCGTCATCTTCCTTACGATGGCTCCCTGTTGAATGTTGCGTTTCCCCCGGAGACGACTCCACCCCCTTGAAGCAGCACGCCTCGAAGGGGGCCCGGCGGGGCCGGCGGACGGTCCTTTTCATCGGAGCGTCCCCGGCGGAGTCCTCCTCACGAAGGGAGGTACTCAGGCGAGGATCCAGCCGAGGATCCTCATCACGACGAGGGCGTACACCCCGGCGACGACGTCGTCGAGCATGATGCCCCAGCCATTCTTGATCTTCTCGTCGATGCGGTCCACGGGCGGGAGCTTGACGATGTCGAAGAACCTGAAGGCGATGAAGCCGCCGATCCACCAGAGCGGACCCGACGGAATGAGTGCGTAGACGAGCCATATGCCCACGACCTCGTCGATCACGATGCCGCCGTGGTCCGGCACGCCGAGCGCGTCGGAGGTCTTCTGGGCGGCGATCGCGCCCACGACGAAGAGCACCGCGGTGAGCAGGACGAAGGCCACGGGCGAGAACACCGTGGAGAGCACGATGTAGGCGAGCGCCCCGAAGAGCGTGCCGAGGGTGCCCGCACCCTTGCCGATGCGGCCGGCTCCGCCGCACGTCGACAGCGCGTGCCACGGCGAGGCCCACACGAGCCTCGGGGGGATCTCGACCTGGTTGACGGGGTTGTTGTCGTCGTATTTACTCATCATCGCTTGGTCTTCCTGGAATGTGTTGGGGGGTCTAGGGGTCGTCGGCCCGACGCGCCCGAGGGAGCGCGTGCGGACACGAAATGGCCTGAATTCTCACGAATCGGCCGCGAAATGATCGAAACCGCCCTGAAAGAAGATGGGACGGCCCCGGACATCCCGCACATTCAGATTATCACCTGAACGGGGCGAAGAAATAACCCCAATGCGGGAAAGCCTTAACGAAAGGGCCCTGGAAACGGCCTCGATCCGGACGCGTTCCTCGGGGGAGGCGGTGAAGACGAGCTCGTAGTCGTCGCCGCCCGTGAGCGCGGCCTTCTGCTGCCAGGCCACGGGATAGGCCTGCAGGGCGTTCGAGAGGGGGACGCTCTCCCAGTCGATGTCGGCGGAGACGTTGCTCCTCTCGAGGATGTGGCCGAGGTCGGCGAGCAGTCCGTCGGAGACGTCCGCGCAGGCCGTGGCGATGCCGCGCAGGGCGAGCCCGAGCGCGACGCGGGGTTCCGGACGGTCCATCCTCGAGAAGAGGTAGTCCTGGTCCTGGATGTGCCCGGCCCAGTTGTCCTGGCGGATCATCAGCGCCGCGTAGGCGTCGCCGAGCGTGCCCGAGACCCAGACGTCATCGCCCGGGACGGCGCCCGAGCGGGTCCTCGACAGGTTCTCGGGGACGGCGCCCATGGCCGTGATCGAGATCATCACGGGGGCGTGGCGGTAGCCCACGAGCGGGGTGCGGGTCATGTCGCCGCCGAGGAGCGCGCAGTCGTGCGCCCGGGCGAGGTCCATGAGCCCCTTGGAGAAGCCCTCGAGCCAGGGGATGTTCTCCTCGGGGAGTGCGAGTCCGAGGAAGAAGCACCGCGGTTCGGCCCCGGAGGCCGCCAGGTCCGAGAGGTTGACGGCGAGGGCCTTGTAGCCCACGTTCTCGGGGAGCGCGTCGGGGAGGAAGTGGGTGCCGACGGCCATCTGGTCCATCGTCACCGAGAGGTGCTCCCCGGCGGTGTCGATCAACGCGCAGTCGTCGCCCACGCCCTGGGAGCGCCAGCGCCCGAAGGGCTCGTGCGTGAAGAACCGTTTGATGAGGTCGAATTCTCCGGCCATGTTTCAGTGGATCCTTGTTGCTTTGTTGGGTGGTCGGGGCGTCCCGGCCCCGTCTTCATAAGACGAAACCGCCTCTTCCTGAACACAAGAAAAGGCGGTTTCCAATCGGTCCGTGCAGCCTTTCAGGGCCTTACAGGGAGGCGACTTCGTCGGGGCGGACGTCCTTGGCGACCTGTTCGAGGACGCCGTTGGTGAAGCGGTAGCCGCTGCCGAAGCGCTTGGCGAGTTCGACGGACTCGTTGATCACCACGCGCCACGGGGTCTGCGGGCACTTCATGAGTTCGTACGTGCCGAGGAGCAGGACCGCGCGTTCGACGAGCGAGACGCGGTTGAAGTCGCGGTCGACGAAGCGGGTGACCGTCGCGAGGAGCTCGTCCTTGTTGTCGAGCACGCCCGAGAGGAGTTCGTCGAAGAGCGGCTTGTCGCAGCGGTCGAAATCGGCCGGATCGATGTCGCAGTCCTCGAGCTGGGCCCCTTCCTCGTGGATGAGGTCCTTCAAGTGCGCTTCAATGCCGGCGAAGTCGAGCGTCGGGTCCGTGAGCCACTGATAAAGGCCCAGGAGCACGAAGACACGCGCCTGATGGCGGGCGCCGCCCGATTGCGGAATGTTTTTTCCCATCTTGTGTTTTTCCTAAAGTGAATTATTCCTCTTCACCGTCCATGTCGTCGGAGTCGACGAGGAATTCCTTGGCGAGGTTGGCCATCTCGACGGCGCAGCGGGCGCAGTCGCGGCCCTTCATGTCGATGCGCTCCTCGCACTGTTCGTCGTTCTCGGTCGTCAGGATGCCGTTGGCGACGGGCACGCCGTAGTCGAGCACGACCTGGCTGATGCCGCGGGCCGATTCGTTGCTGACGATCTCGAAGTGGTAGGTTTCACCACGGATGACGGCGCCGAGCGCGATCAGGGCGTCGTACTCCATCGTGAGGGCGAGGCGCTGCAGGGCGAACGGAATCTCGAGGGCGCCGGGCACGGAGATCTTCGTGACGTCCTCGTCGACGACACCGAGCTTGCGAAGCTCGTCCATGCATGCGTCGAACTCACCGCGGCCGGCGTACTCGTTGAAGCGAGCCACCACGATGCCAATGCGCAAATCCGTACCATCGAGGTTAGAGGGAACGATGTCAACAGCCATATCTGTCTCCGATGACGCCCACCATGGGCAAATGAATCAAATCTGTGATGCGCCCGCGTCTTCTGCAAGCGGGCGTTTTCCGAAGGGGAACCAATAGTTTAACGTAATCTACTGCCGGCGGTAGGCCAAAGCGACCTGCATGGGCAACTCGACTTCCTTGGCGTTCAACTTCCTGGCCGCGTGCCAGCCCCAATGAGGGTCGTCGAGGACGCCGCGGCCCACGTCGATCGCGTCGGCCATGCCGGTGACGAGGATCGTCTCGGCCTGCCAGGGCGCGTTGATGCAGCCCCCGACGAAGACCGGGATGCCGAGCTCCTTCTTGAACTCGGCGGCGAACGGAACCTGGTAGCCCGCACCGTAGGGAACCTCCTCGTCGGCGACGAGGCCGCCCGTGGAGACGTCCACGAAGTCCACGCCGTGGGCCTTGGCGGCCTTGGCAAAGCGCAGGGCCTCCTCCGGACGGATGCCGTCCTCGGTCCAGTCCGAGGCGGGCACGCGCAGGCCGACGGCCACGCGGCCGGCGACTTCACGGCAGACCGCCTCGACGACCTCGAGGCCGAAGCGCATGCGCGCCTCGAAGGCGCCGCCGTACTCGTCGATGCGCTTGTTGGAGACGGCCGAGAGGAATTCATGGATGAGGAAGCCGTTGGCGCCGTGGATCAGCACGGCGTCCACGCCCGCGCGCACCGCACGGGCGGCCGCCTGGGCGAAGGCCTCGACGATCTCGGCGATCTCGGCCTTGTCGAGCTCGCGGGGGCGGTTGGCGCCCTCGCCGCGGGCGATCGGGGACGGGGCGACCGTGCCCC
>CAJMRV010000048.1 GCA_905215795.1 uncultured bacterium
TCTGAATTGTGCGGTTTTTTGTTTTTTCAGAATTTTAATGTCCAGGTGGGGCTGAAAAACAAAGACGGCTGGAAAACAGGCCGTCCTCGAAGGTAAAGAAAAAGGCATGGTTTTAACCATGCCTTTTTTTATGAACGTCCTTTTGCCCGTTTTTTCGTGCTGTTTTCTTCAAAATGCTTGACCTTGAGGCGCCTCACGGTTTCGCGGGAGACTTTGAAGCCGTCTTCATTGAGGCGTTTGGTCATTTCGACGATGGTCAGGTCCTTGTATTTCGTCGTGATCAGCTTGGTGATCTTTTCCTTGAATTCGTCGTCGAATTTGTTGGCGGGGGCCCTGCCGGTGTTCCCGTGCAGGAGCGCTTCGATGCCGCCGTTTTCGAAGGCGTGGGCCCGACGGTACAGCGTGCGGGGTGTCACGTGCATGATTTTTGCCGCCTGGGCGGCGGTGAGCTTCCCGTTGAAGTAGTCCATCAGGATGTGGGCCACGGATCCAACCAAAGAACGATGCATGATAGCAAGTCTCCAAAAAAGTCTACATAACTACGTCGGCTTCCAGGATGCCCTGAGGCAAAATCAGCGGGCTCAAAGGAGAAGCTTATAGTTCTAAGCGTGCCAAGGAGGCGGTCCGAGTCTATGTGGACGGTGAATGTGGACTTATTTGAAGCAGTTCAAATAAGAAAAGGGTTTTCAGCCGTCCCATGGAAAATCATGTTCAAACATGGGGGAGGACCTCAGATTCTGCTTTGCTTATATTAACAGCTTGCGTACCGTGCTTACGGGATTAATTTGAATTAAAAAGTAACTGAATCCTTAAGTTTTGTTGCGAAGTGGTTATTTGTGAGCAACCTCGTTTAAAAAGGCGACGAGGTCGGCGACTTCCTCAGGAACCACTTCGTGCTCCATGTCGTAGGTGAGGAAGCGGAGGTCGGAGGTGAATTTCCCTAGTGCACGTGCCCCGGAGTGGGCGAGAACGGGGGAGATCATGCTGTCGAGGGTGCCGTGTCCCATGAAGATGGGGGTTGCGGCGCCTGCGGGGGTGATCTCCTTGAAGAGTCGGTGCGCAAGGGGCACATACCCCGAGAGGGCGACGATGCCGGCGAGCGGTTCCTTGGCGCGCAGGCCGCATAGGAGGCTCATGACGGCGCCCTGTGAGAAGCCGCCCAGAACGATTCGGTTCCGAGGCGTTCCCTCCTGGACGATGAAGTCCACGAGGCGGTCGATCGTTTTGGCAGTGTCAAGCATGCCGAGCTCATCCTCGTTGTTCTCCAAGTCGGCCGATCGCATGTCGAACCATGCTCTCAGGGGCATGCCCTGGTAGCCGGTGATCGATCGCACGGGGGCGTTCGGGAGGATGAAGCGGCAGGCGGGGCCGCCGCAACGCCGGATCGTCTCGGCGAAGTGCTTGAAGTCCTCCTTGTCCGACCCCATGCCGTGCATCCAGACGACGGTGAGGTCGGGCTCGCCTTCAAGGTCCGAAGGAATGACCACGTCGAGGTCCTTTTTATCAAAAGGGCAGGTGATTCGGGGGGCGGATTGTTCAGGGGAGTCGTTTTCCGATTTCGGTTGTTCAGCGTGTTCGGGACGTTTCGCGTTCTTGGGTCGGAACGCCTTCACGAACTCCTCGTTCGTTTCGATGTAAGGGCCGCCGATCAAGTCGATGCAGTAGGGGATGGCGGCGAAGAGGCCGTTGACGATCGTCTTGCCGTCCTTGTCCTTGAGTCCCTCGAGGGTTTCCGCGATGGCTTTGGGGCGCCCCGGAAGGTTGACGATGAGGGCGGCATGATCGGGGGTCTCCCTCAGGACCGCCACCTGACGCGAGAGGATGGCCGTCGGCACGAAATGGCCGGAGATGGCCCGCATCTGCTCCCCGAATCCCGGCATTTCGCGCGTTCCAACGGCGAGCGTCGCCTCGGGGGTCACGTCTCGTCGGGAGGGACCGGTACCTCCCGTCGTGAAGATGAGGTCGCAGCCGATGATGTCCACCAGCTCCCTCAAGGTGCGCTCGATGTCGAAGCGCTCGTCCGGAATCAGGCGCTTGTGGATGCGGACGGGATTCTTGATGACCTTCCCGCACCAGGCTTCGAGCGAGGGGATGCCCTCGTCACGGTAGACGCCCTGGCTGGCCCGGTCGGAAACGGAGACCAGGCCGAGGATGAGTTCGTTTTCGTGCTGGCGGGGTGGTTTCATGCTTTTGTCCGTATGTTGAAGTTGGAAGGGCCCATCAGCGATGGGCTTGACGTCGGCTGTCTTTTTACTCTGCGTCTTCCTTGGCGTAGAGGTCGAGCTTGGTGTCGAGGAGTTCGTGGATGTAGCGGTAAAGCTCCCTTTGGCTCTTGGGGGCTTTTTGCAACTCGCGTTCCTTTCTTGCATTGCGGACAAGGGTGCGCAACTTGGGGATGTCGACGTCAGGTGTGGAGTTGATGAACTTCGTGAGCGCTTCGTCGTTTTCAATGAGTTGTTCGCGGAGGGATTCACAGCGGTGCAGAAGGGCGACGGCGGCACGCGATTCGCCGGTGGCACGGTTGATGGCTTCACGAACGGCGACGGGGTCGAGGTCCCGCATTTTCTTCCCGATCAGTTGAAGTTGACGGCGTTGGGCGCCGAAAGTGCGCATCTTTCGGAATTCCTGGATTTCCACGAGGACCTCCTCAGGTAGACCGATTTTGTTCAGGGTTTCATCTCCGAACTTGGTCATTTCCTTTCCGAGGTCCTGAAGTTCGTTCTGGATGCGTTTGAGTTGGGATTTGGAAGGGCCGAACTGTTCGTCTTCCGTGTCGTCGTAGTAGTCTTGTGCCATTTTGAAGAGTCAGGTTTATGGATTCATGGAGATTTTACTATGAATGATGCCCTTGTCATGCATTGGGAGGAGATTGGAAATGACTTGCTGGCCTCATATGGAAGGGAAATATTTGGTCCATTGCAATGGTATGCTCGCCTTTTGTTATGATTCGTCAAGTTTTCTTTTTGCGAGGCTGACATGAAGATCAGAGCTTCCTTGTTGACGACGGTTACGACTGTCGTAGGCATGTACTTATTCTGGATTGTTGTTCGCAAGTTTTTGGGTTATCCAATCACCGCCTATGTGTTGAGGGATGCGTTGAGCGGATTGTGCATAACCCTTCTTTTGCTGACTTTTTTTGGTAGGAAAGGTGCATGGTTGTATCTTGCCGCTTGGGTAGTTCCAGCCATGTTGTATGGTTTTGTGGGGTTGACATATGGGATGCCTGACAAGAACGCTTTGATTGCCCTGTTCAATACGGACTTTCATGAAACCTCCGAGTACCTGAAATTGATTCCTCCAACCGTCTACATGGCTTATGGAGCGGCAATCATTTTTATGGTCGCGCTCTTCTTTTTGATGAGACGTACTGATTGGAGCTTCTTAAGAAAAAGACGTGTTTGGGTAGGTATTTTTGTGCTTCTGTTTTCAGTATCCGGGGCATCTTTTCTTAAGAGTTATACAAGATACGGGGAAATTCTCATAACAGACTGGCGTGTGTCAGAAGTTGTGCTTTACAAGGATTTGGTAGGGGCATTCGACTCCATAACCGAAGAGGACAAGAAGCGTTCTCTTTTTGACAGATCTACTAACTGGAAGCTGCAGTCGATTTCGGAGGAATCAAAAGGTTGTGAAGTATGCATTTTGGTGATGGGGGAGAGTGCTCGTCGTGATTTCATGCAGGCTTATGGAGCTCCTTGGAAGGATACGCCGTGGATGTCTGAAGCCTTAGGATTGAAGTTTGAAAATTTCATTTCGGCCAGTTCGGCGACGGCTCCATCCCTTTCGGTTGAGTTGTATGCTCCGGATGTCAAGGGTATGGCTCCATGGGGAGACAATGTCGTTTCGCTTGCTAATTTGGCGGGATATCACACGGAATGGATATCCAATCAAAACAAAGGAGGCGCGGTGGATTCTCCGGTTTCTCAGGCTGCATCTTTTGCGGATAAGATTGTTTTTAAGACGGAGTCGGCGAATGTGACGAAGCTGTCTGATGACGCAATGTTGCCGGACATCGCGACTGCTCTTTCTAATAAGGGGAAGGTATTCGTCGTTGTCCATTTGATGGGGTCTCATCCCATGGCCTGCAATCGCACCAAAGGAGAATACGATGATTATTTTCTTTCAAAAGAGCTTTCCTGCTATATAAAGTCGCTGAAGAACACGGATGAATTTTTGAGGAAAGTGGCAAAGCTTGCTCAAGATTCGGCAGACGGTCGTTCTTGGAGCTTGATGTACACCTCGGATCATGCATTGGATTTTGCAAAGACGTCGGAAGGTTGGGCCATGAAGCATATGGCGGACCGTCAGAATTCGTTCAAGGTGCCGCTTTTCATTACGGGCAGTGGTTATCAGGAGAAGGTTGAGATTGATGCACTGAGAAGTGGTCGATACTTCAGTCTATTCGTTGCCCAATGGATGGGATTGAAAGCCGAGGGCAAGGAGCCGGCTCCTGAATGTGATTGGCTTTCCAATGAGGCCTGTCCGGATCAAAACAAGGTGCGGGCATGGTACGGACCGTTTTTTCCGATTGAAAGCCTTCCGGACTATCCCCTATCCCGTTTCATCGAGGAGCATGGAAACGAGAAGTGACGGATTTTTCTTAAACGTTGAAAAATGAAAAAAGCGGGTGAGCCCTGTCAAGCTCACCCGCTTTCGATTTTCCAGAAACGTCGTGCAGGAGATTCTGTGCACTTTGCAAGGCCTGTCCAAGCATTGGCCTTTGTGCCGCTCCGCCGACCCCTTTGGCGGAATTATCGCGGCTTTCCGTTTCGCGTTGATTGAACTATAAAAGAGGAACGGCATTCCGGCAATCCCTTTCCCGACCAAAACACTCGACTATTGATTTGGCTCAATAAATGAGAGTTGTTCTCATTAACAGAGGCTTAAACCCTCTGTTCTAAGGGGTAAAAAAGGGGTGCGTCCATGCGTCGGACGCACCCGAGGATGTCAGGAGACACAAGTCAAGTGGAAGCAGTCTCTCATATCTGCTTGACACGGAAGGTCGATTTCGGGAGGAACCTCGAAACCGAGGCTTCTTGAAGAAGTATTGTATCAATCGCGAGAATCATTCTCAACTGGCGAGGATTCCTTCGATAGGATTGAAGGACGCTTTGGCGGGCAAGTGTCTGTGAAAGCTAGTAAAATGCGAGCCTCTTCCCTAAAACTGGCCAGTCAAGCCATGAAAGAACAACATCTATCCGATTTCGATTTCGAGCTCCCCGAGGAGCTCATCGCTCAATATCCCCTTGCTGAACGCACGGCTTCGCGCCTGCTTCACATCAAGCCCGACTCCCCCTTCGAAGACCTGCACTTCAGCGACATCGAAGGGCTCCTTCGTCCGGGCGACCTCCTCGTCGTCAACAACACCCGCGTGATCAAGGCGCGTCTTTATGGCCACAAGGCCTCGGGCGGTGCCATCGAGGCGCTGATCGAGCGCGTCACGGGCGAGAGGACGGCGCTTTCCATGATCCGCGCGAGCAAGTCCCCGAAGCCCGGCGCCGTCCTTCACTTCGATGCGAAGGATGCCGGGGCCGAGGCCGTGGTGCTCGGCAGGGAAGGGCAGTTCTACCAGCTCGAATTCACCGAGCCGGTGCTCGAGGTGCTCGATCGCTGCGGCGAGGTTCCTCTTCCCCCCTACATCACGCACGCCGCTGAAAAGAGCGACGAGACGCGCTATCAGACGGTCTACGCCCGTTATCCCGGCGCCGTCGCCGCGCCGACGGCCGGCCTGCATTTCTCCGAAGCGCTCCTCGAGCGCCTCAAGGCCAAGGGCGTTGAAATGGCCCAGGTCACGCTGCACGTCGGCGCGGGCACGTTCCAGCCCGTCCGTGTCGAGAACCTCTCCGAGCATCACATGCATTCGGAGTGGTATGAGGTCACGCCCGAGGTGGCCGAACAGATCAACCGCGCCAAGGCCGAGGGACGACGCGTGGTCGCCGTCGGCACGACGTCCCTGAGGACGCTCGAGAGCGCGGCGGACCGTCCCGGCCACATCGAGGCCGGCGCCCGCAACACGCAGCTCTTCATCAAGCCGGGTTATGACTTCCGCATCATCGACGCGCTTGTGACGAACTTCCATCTGCCGAAGTCCACGCTCGTGATGCTCGTCTCCGCCCTTGCCGGGCGCGAACGCATCCTCGGCGCCTACGCCCATGCCGTGGCGGAGAAGTACCGCTTCTTCAGCTACGGGGACGCCTGCTTCATCGAGCGCGACCCCCGCATCCCCCAGACAGAACAGTAACAGGACAGTTGATGGCACTCGAATTCAAGGTCAAGAAAACCTGCGGCAAGGCCCGCCGCGGCGAACTCAAGCTCAACCATGGCGTCGTCCAGACGCCGATCTTCATGCCCGTCGGCACGTACGGCTCGGTCAAGGCGATGGCGCCCTACGAGCTCAAGGACATCGGCGCGCAGATCATCCTCGGGAACACGTTCCACCTCTGGCTCCGTCCGGGGCTCGAGGTGATGGACGCCCACAAGGGCCTGCACGGCTTCATGCAGTGGGACAAGCCCATCCTCACCGACTCCGGCGGATTCCAGGTCTTCAGCCTGGGCGACCTCCGCAAGATCACCGAGGAGGGCGTGCACTTCCGCAATCCGATCAACGGCTCCAAGCTCTTCCTCGACCCCGAGATGTCGATGAAGATCCAGAGGAGCCTCAATTCCGACATCGTGATGGTGCTCGATGAGTGCACCCCCTACAAGATAGGCGACCGTCCGGCCACCGAACTCGAGGCGGCCAAGTCGATGCGCATGAGCCTTCGTTGGGCCAAGCGTTCCAAGGACGAGTTCAATCGTCTTGAGAACCCCAACGCGCTCTTCGGCATCGTCCAGGGCGGCATGTACACGCACCTGCGCGAGGAGTCCCTCGAGGGCCTCAAGGAGATCGGCTTCCATGGCTACGCCATCGGCGGCCTCTCCGTGGGCGAGCCCAAGGAGGAGATGATGCGCGTCCTCGACGAGGTGGCCCACAAGCTCCCCGAGGACCGCCCCCGCTACCTGATGGGCGTGGGCACACCCGAGGACCTCGTCGACGGCGTGAGCCGCGGCGTGGACATGTTCGACTGCGTGATGCCCACACGTAACGCCCGCAACGGCTGGCTCTTCACCCGCTTCGGCGACATCAAGCTCAAGAACAGCCGCTACCGCAACGACCTGCGTCCGCTCGACCCGACGTGCGACTGCTACACGTGCCGCAACTTCTCGCGCTCGTACCTGCAGCATCTGCACAAGGTGGGCGAGATCCTCGGCGCGCGCCTCAACACGATCCACAACCTCGCCTTCTACCTGCGAATCATGCAGGAGATGCGCGACGCGCTTGACGCGGGCACGTTCGAGGAGTGGAAGAAGCAGTTCCGCGAGGACCGCGCCAGGGGCATCGAGTAAGGGAAATACCGTGCCCCGGAGACGTACGTCCGCACGGGAAAATCCCCTCTATAATAGGTCAGACGTGCGGAACGCCCGTTCCGTCATGAAACACCGACTTTTAGACTAGAAAGACTGGAGTACACATGTTTTTTATTCCTGAAGCTATGGCCGCCGACACCGGCGCTTCCTTCCAGGCCATGGCGGGCCAGCTCCTGCCGTTGCTGTTGATCTTCGCCGCGTTCTGGTTCTTCCTGATCCGTCCGCAGCAGAAGCGTCAGAAGGAACACATGAAGATGGTCGACGCCCTCGCCAAGGGCGACGAAGTGATGACGATGGGCGGTCTTTCCGGCCGCATCGAAGACGTCGAGGAACAGACCATCCTCCTGCAGATCGCCGCCGTCGACGGAAAGCCGGTTGCCGTCCGCATGAACCGCAACGCCGTCCAGGCCGTCCTCCCGAAGGGCTCCCTGAAGTTCTGAGCGTGCCCCGCCGGCATCCCCTCTTGTTGATTCCGGCGTGTTGAAAGCCCGGCCCCGTCCGGGCTTTCCTTACTGATTTTTTTTGCCTTGTTGCCGGCGGTGCCTGTCGCCCGCCGGCTGAATGGATCAGACGCCGGCCCACAGAAGCCGGTGCTGACGGAGAGAAGCGATGAATCGCTACCCACTTTGGAAATACATCGTCATCGGTGTCGCCCTCATCATCGGGCTCGTGTACACCCTGCCGAATTTCTACGGCGAGTCCCCGGCCGTCCAGGTTTCCTCCGGGAAAGCCACGGTCAAGGTGACCGACCGCACCCTGCAGGAGGTCGAGTCGTTGTTGAAAGTCAACGACTTGAAGCCCAACGGGGTCTTCTATGAACAAAACGCCCAGCAGAACACGATCCGCGTGCGTTTCGAGCCCACCGAAGCTGAAAAGCAGCTCAAGGCCCGCGAGGTCCTCGACAAGGGTCTGAACCCGGACCGTGAGGACGCCGGCTACATCGTCGCGCTCAACCTGGTGCCCAACACGCCCAAGTGGCTGTTGTCGATCAACGCCCTGCCGATGTACCTCGGCCTCGACCTTCGCGGCGGCGTGCACTTCCTGCTCCAGGTCGACATGACCGCGGCGATCCAGAAGCGCGCCGAGGCGACCCTGGCCGACATCCGCACGCAGCTGCGCGACAAGCACATCCGCCACCGCGGCATCAGCCGCAACGGCGACACCGTCGAGGTGGCCTTCGCCGACCAGGACGACCTGATGCGCGCCAACGACCTGCTCCGTGCCACGCAGCCCGACCTGGTCCTGACGCTGCCCTCCTCGAACGAGGCACCGTACGTCCTCCAGGCCAAGCTGAGCCAGCGCGCCATCCACAGCGTCCAGGAATACGCCCTCAAGCAGAACATCTCCACGCTGCACAACCGAATCAACGAGCTCGGCGTGTCCGAACCCGTGATCGCCCAGCAGGGCGCCGACCGCATCGTCGTGCAGCTCCCGGGCGTGCAGGACACCGCCAAGGCCAAGGACATCCTCGGCCGCACGGCCACGCTGGAAGTGCGTCTCGTCGACGACTCCCCCGAGGCCCTGACGCAGCTCTCCCAGGGCAACGTCCCCTTCGGCGACGAACTCTTCAACGACCGCGAGGGGCATCCCCTGCTCGTCAAGCGCCGCGTGATCCTCACCGGTGAGAACCTCAACGACGCCCAGCCGGGCTTCGACAGCCAGACGCAGGAACCCACGGTCAACCTCGAGCTCGACAACCGCGGGGCCCGCATCTTCAAGGACGTCACCCGCGACAACATCGGCAAGCGCATCGCCATCATCCTCTTTGAAAAGGGCAAGGGCGAAGTGGTGACCGCGCCGGTCGTCCGCTCCGAAATCGGCGGCGGCCGCGTGCAGATCTCCGGCCGCATGAGCGCGATCGAAGCCACCGACACGGCCCTGCTGCTGCGCGCCGGTTCGCTCGCCGCACCGATGGAGATCGTCGAGGAACGCCTGATCGGCCCGAGCCTTGGTGAGGCGAACATCGAGTCGGGCTTCCGCTCGACCCTCTACGGCTTCCTCGTGATCGCCGTCTTCATGGCCGTCTACTACCGAGTCTTCGGCATGGTGAGCGCCTTCTCGCTCGTCTGCAACGTCGTGATGCTGATCGCCATCCTCTCGATGCTACAGGCCACGCTGACGCTCCCGGGCATCGCCGCCATCGCGCTCACGCTGGGCATGGCCGTCGACTCGAACGTGCTCATCAACGAACGCATCCGTGAGGAACTCCGTGCCGGACGCCTGCCGCAGACCGCCATTGCGGAAGGCTACGACCGCGCCCTCGCAACCATTCTCGACTCGAACATCACGAGCTTGATCGCCGGCCTCGCGCTGTTGATCTTCGGTTCCGGTCCGGTCCGCGGCTTCGCCGTCGTGCACTGCATCGGCATCATGACCTCGATCTTCACCTCCGTGATGGTTTCGCGTTCGCTGGTCAACCTGATCTACGGCCGCCGCAAGAAACTCACCACGGTGAGCATCGGCCAGATCTGGCGTCCTGACGACGCGAAGACGTCCAAATAATCACGGGAGGCAGACACAATGGAATTCTTCCGCATTTCCAAGACGATCCCGTTCATGAAATACCGTCACATCCTGAACGCTATTTCCGTGATCAGCTTCGTTCTTGCCGTATTCTTCATCTTCACGCGCGGCCTCTCGTTCTCGATCGAGTTCACGGGCGGCACGCAGCTTGAAGTCCACTATCCCTCGGCCGTCAACACCGAACAGGTTCGTGAGGAACTGAGCGGGCTCTCCAAGGAGGTGCTCGTCCAGACCTTCGGCACGGCGTCCGACATCGTCATCCGCATGCCCAACCAGAAGGGGCAGAGCTCCGGTGAGCTCGCCGTCGCGG
>CAJMRV010000049.1 GCA_905215795.1 uncultured bacterium
CATCGCCATCGGTGATTTCCAACTCGCCAATACCACTTTCACTGACAAGATCGAGCAGAGTTTTGAGTTTCCGAATATCAATCATGGTAAATAACCTTAAACTTAAAGAATCCTAATGGAGCGGACGCGGCCTGCGCTTGTCGCGGGACGGCCGCCGGGCGGACTCGGAGGGAGCCCAGGTTTTCGGGATACTCCGTCAATTGATGCGTATTTCATTGCAATTGTCGCCAATTGACGCACAGTTGTAAAGAAAAACCGATGCCGGAGGAGCGCCGTCGGAAGGGACTTCCGACGTACGCACGGGGAGGGCAAGATTGTACGCTTTTTTGGCCCCGTGCGTGGTTTCTTGGGCAATCATTCGTTGATTTCCGCCTAAAATGGTTCAATCCTTCATCAAATTCACTTCAGTCCCGTCCTGACCGACGGGCGGAGACAGGGAAAAATGCACATACACATTCTTGGAATTTGCGGCACGTTCATGGGTGGAGTGGCCCAGTTGGCGCGGGAAGCCGGCCACAAGGTCACCGGTTGCGACAAGAACGTCTATCCGCCGATGAGCACGGCGCTCGAGGGCGCCGGCATCGACATCGTCCAGGGCTACGACGCTTCGCAGCTCGAACGCTTCACGCCCGACGTCTTCGTCGTCGGGAACGCGATCGGCCGCGGCAACCCCCTGCTCGAGGCGATCCTCAACAAGGGGCTCCCCTACGTCTCGGGGCCCCAGTGGCTCAGCGAGAACATTCTCACGGGGCGCACCGTGCTCGCGGTGGCGGGCACCCACGGGAAGACCACCACGACGAGCATGCTCGCCTGGATCCTCCGCCATGCGGGCATCAACGCGGGCTTCCTGATCGGGGGCGTGCCGGCGTGGAGCTCCCGTTCGGCCGCCCTGGGCGACAAGGACGCGCCCTTCGTGATCGAGGCCGACGAATACGACACGGCCTTCTGCGACAAGAGGAGCAAGTTCGTCCACTATCATCCCCGGACCGCCATCCTCAACAACCTCGAGTACGACCACGCCGACATCTTCGAGAACCTCGCCGCCATTGAAAAACAGTTCCATCATCTCGTGAGGACGATTCCGAGCGAAGGGCACGTCATCGTGAACGCGGGCGAATCCGCCCTCGGGCGCGTGTTGGAAATGGGCTGCTGGAGCCACGTCGAATCCTTCGACTCCGATGAGGGGTGGAGTGTCGACGCGGCGGGCGGAGTCGCCTTCCGCGGCGAGGCCTTCGGACGCATGGCCCTTTCCATGCCGGGGCGCTACAACCGTCTCAACGCCCTGGCGGCCGTCGCGGCGGCGCGCACCGTCGGCGTGGAGCCCGAAGCGGCGCTCTCGGCCCTTGCGGACTTCACGGGCGTGAAGCGCCGTCAGGAGCTCAGGGGCGAAGTGGACGACATCCGCGTCGTCGACGACTTCGCGCACCATCCCACCGCCATCAGCAAGACGATCGAGGGCGTTCGCGCGGCCGACCCAGGCCGGCGCATCCTCGCCGTGATCGAGCCGAGGAGCAACACCATGAAGCTCGGCACCATGAAGGACCGCTTCGCGGGGAGCCTCGAGGGCGCCGACAAGGTGTTCTGCTACCGTGGGCCCGGCGTGTGCTGGGATCCCGCCGGCGTGCTCGCTCCGCTCGGCTCGAAGGCCTTCACGACCGATGATTTCGAGGCGCTCGTTTCAGCAGTCCTCGCCGAGGCCCGTCCCGGCGACACGCTCCTTTGCATGAGCAACGGCGGCTTCGGCGGTGTTCATGAACGCCTCCTTTCGGGGCTGCGGGAGCGAGCCTCCCATGAGTAGGCTCGTCTACCTGCACGGCTTCCTCTCCTCGCCCGCCTCCTCCAAGGTGGGCGCCCTGAGGGAGGCCCTCCCGGGGGTGCTGCCGGGGTGCCGTCTCGAGGCCCCCGACCTCAACGTCTCCCCGGCCGGGGTCGAGGCTCTGCTCACGTCGCTCTTTCCGGGACAGGATCCCGCGGATCCAATCCTCGGTGTCGTCGGTTCGAGTTTCGGCGGCTTCTATGCGGCGCGGCTCGTCGCGAGGCTCGGAGTGCCGCTCGTGCTCCTCAATCCCTGCGTGGACCCCTGGACGCGCCTTCCGGAGTGGATCGGCGTGAGGACGGTCTACGGGACGGACCGCAGGATCGAGGTGAAGCCCTCCTACGAGGGGGAGCTCCTCGAACTCGAACGCACCGTGAGCGCCTACGCGCCCGACGTGCGGCGAACGCTCGTCGTGCTCTCCCGGGCCGACGAAGTGCTCGACTGGCGCCAGGCGGCTCGGCGGTACGCATCGTGCCGCCAGTTGATTCTCCCCGCCGAGGACCACCGCATAAGCGGGTTTTCCCGTATCATTCCCTCCATCCTCGCCTTCATTAAGGCGGCCGGGGCGTTGTGAGCGCCCGGGCTTTTTTGGCACAATACCTATTTGTGACGACGAGCGGCACCGCCCGTTCGTTCCGATGAAACCTAACGAGACGGACCCTCCATGTACATTTATTTTGAAGAAGACGGCGCTTTCAAGGCGGGAAGCGTCCTGAGCGAAACGGGCAATGCCTTCCAGGTCGAGCTTATGACCGGGAAGCGCACCAAGGTCAAGGCCAACCGCGTCTTCTTCAAGTTCGAGAGTCCCTCTCCGCAGCAGCTCGTTGAAGAGGCCCAGGCCATCGCCGGGGAACTCGACCCTGGCTTCCTGTGGGAGGCCGCTCCCGAGGAGGAGTTCACCTTCGACGATCTGAGTTCGGAGTACTGGGGCGGCGAAGCTCGTCCGGCCGAGCGCGCCGCCATGCTCAACGCGCTCCACGCCAACCCCGTCTATTTCTACCGCAAGGGCCGCGGCACCTACCGCCGCGCCCCCGCCGACATCCTCGAGCGCGCCCTCCAGGCCCTCGAGAGGAAGCGCCTCCAGGAGGAGCAGAAGAAGGCCTGGGTCCGCGAAATGGTCGACGGCCACTTCCCGGACGTGCTGAGGCCGCAGATCTTCACGCTCCTCATCTCCCCGGACAAGAACTCCATCGAGTGGAAGGCCCTGAGCGACGCCGCGAGTGTCATGCGCCTCACGCCGCTGCGCCTTGCGCTTTCGCTCGGCGCGATCGCCTCGCCCTGGCGCTGGCACGTCGACAGCTTCTACGCCACGCATTTCCCGCGCGGCCGCAATTTCCCGCAGAACCTCCTCGAACCGTCCGCAGCGGACTGGGACCGCCTGCCCGTCGCCGACGTCGTCGCCTTCTCGATCGACGATTCCGACACGACCGAGGTGGACGACGCCGTGAGCGTGACGCCGCTCGGCGACGGCCGCACCCGCGTGGGCATCCACATCGCCGCGCCGGCCTTCGGCATCCGCCGCGACGATGAACTCGACCGCGTGGCCCGCTCCCGCATGAGCACGCTTTATGCGCCGGGCCTCAAGACGACGATGCTCCCGGAGAACTGGATCCAGGCCTTCTCGCTCGACGAGGGCCGCGCCGTTCCCTGCCTCTCGCTCTATCTTTATGTCGACGACGAGACGTTCTCCATCGAACGTCAGGAGACCTGCCTGGAACGCGTGAGCGTCACCCGCAACCTGCGCTACGACAAGATCGAGGAGCTCGTCACCGAGGAGGCCATTGAAAACGGCACCCTCGACGTGGAGTTCAGCACCGAGATCGCCTGGCTCTGGCGCTTCGCACGCCGCCTGCTGAAAAACCGCGAGGAGGTGAGGGGCCGTCCCGAGGCCATGGGCCGCGTCGACTGGTTCTTCGCCCTTGAAGGCGAGGGCGAGGACGCCCGGATCGTGGTCCGCGGCCGCCGCCGCGGCGCGCCGCTCGACCTGCTCGTCGCCGAACTGATGATCCTTGCGAACTGCTCGTGGGGCCTCTGGCTCGAGGAGCACAACACGGCCGGCATCTACCGCTCCCAGAGGATGGGACGCGTGCGCATGTCGACGAGCCCCGGACCGCACGACGGCCTGGGCGTGGTCCGCTACGCCTGGAGCACCTCGCCGCTGCGCCGCTACGTCGACCTCATCAACCAGCGCCAGATGATCTCCGTGCTCGAGGGCGGCTCGCCCGCCTACGCCGGCAACGACGTGGACCTCTTCTCGATCGTGAGCCAGTTTGAAAACCAGTACGCCGTCTACAACGATTTCCAGACGCGCATGGAACGCTACTGGTCCCTGCGCTGGATCCTCCAGGAGGGGCTCGAGGAGATCGAGGCGATCGTCGTCAAGGGCGACCTCGTGCGCATCGACCGCCTGCCCTTCATGCAGAGGGGCCCGGGCCTGCCCGAGGATCTCGAGCGCGGCACGAAGGTGCGCCTGGCGATCTCGAGTTGTGATTTGGTTGACCTTATAATGGATGCACGTCTGATCGAAGTCCTCGACGAACGACAGGACATCGACGATATCGACGAGGCCGTCGAGGAGCAGGACGGG
Source organism: uncultured bacterium (assembly GCA_905215795.1). Classification (GTDB taxonomy): domain Bacteria; phylum Pseudomonadota; class Gammaproteobacteria; order Burkholderiales; family Burkholderiaceae_F; genus Sutterella. The sequence continues at coordinate 4,404 of CAJMRV010000049.1, forward strand.
GCCGCGGAGGCCCCCGCCGCCGACGAGGCCTCCCCCGTTCCGGCCGGGACGCCTTCGGAGGGCTGACCGGCTCCACCCCGAGGGGCTCCGATCCGGAGCCCCGTCCGACATGACCACGGGTGAATCTTCTTCCCTTTAAGAAGTCAGACAAACGATAGGAGGGCGGTATGACCACCGACAAAAACGGTGACTATCGCGAAAACGCCCAGGGCGCGCATCTCGTGCACGACTCTGAAGAAGCCTCCAGAGCGCTGGACTGGGTTCAGCAGATTCTCGATGAGGATCAAAACGAGCACCATCGAGAGAAGGTTGAATCGAAAGACCGTCACGACGACGCCCTGCCGATCAGCGAGCAGGCCGCCAACTCCCTGAGGCGGATCCTCGAACCCCTCCATCCGGCCGACATCGCCTGGATCCTCGAGGCGCTCCCGCTCGACGAACGTCTTGCCGTCTGGAACCTCGTCAAGAGCGAGTCCGACGGCGACATCCTCGTTGAAGTCAACGACGGCGTGCGTGAGACCCTGATCGAGGCGATGGACCGCGACGAACTCGTCGACGCCGTCGAGACCCTCGACACCGACGAGATCGCCGACCTCGTCGACGACCTGCCGCCCGACGTCATGGCGCAGGTCCAGGAAGGCCTCTCCCACGAGGAGCGCTACCAGCTGCGCGCCGCCATGAGCTATCCCGAGGACAGCGTCGGCGCCCGCATGGACTTCGAGATGATCTCGATCCGCGAGGAGCACAACATCGGCCAGGTCCTTCAGTACCTCAGGCGCTTCGAAAGCCTGCCCGACCACACCGACCAGGTCTACGTGGTCGACCGCATCGGGCATCTCCAGGGCACGCTCGCCCTCACGCAGATCATCACAACCGATCCGCATGTGCCGGTCGAGGCACTGATGCATACGGATATGCTGACGTTGAATCCGCTCGACGAGGCGAGCGAGGCCGCCCAGGCCTTCGAACGCTACGACCTCGTCTCCGCCGCCGTCGTCGACGACTCGGGCCGCCTGATCGGCCGCCTGACCGTCAACGAAGTGGTCGACGTGATCCGTGAGGAAAGCGAGGAGGACGCCTACGCGGCCGTCGGTCTGGACGACGAACAGGACTTGTTCGCGAGCGTCTGGGAAACCGCCAAGAGCCGCTGGGTCTGGCTCGGCCTGAATCTCTTCACCGCCTTCTTCGCCTCGCGCGTGATCAGTGCCTTCTCGGGGACGATCGAACGCGTGGTCGCCCTGGCCGCCCTGATGCCGATCGTGGCGGGCATGGCCGGCAACTCCGGCAACCAGACGCTCACGCTCCTGGTGAGGAGCCTGGCGATGGGTCAGGTCACCGACACCAACAAGATCGACCTCATCAAGCGCGAGATCGCCGTGGCCGTCATCAACGGGGCCATCTGGGGCGTGATCGCGGGCGGGCTCGCCTGGGCGCTCTACTGGGACGACCCCCACGGGATGCTCCTCGGCTTCATCATGTGGCTCGCCATGATCCTCAACATGGCCCAGGGCGCCCTGGTCGGGCTGCTCGTGCCGCTCGCGCTCAAGTGGATGAAGCGCGACCCCGCCATGGGCGGGTCGGTCCTCCTGACGTTCTCGACGGACTCGGGCGGCTTCCTGATCTTCCTCGGGCTGGCCACCATCTTCTTCAACTGATGGTCGGGAAATCCCCCTGAAAAAGTTACGATTTAACATTGATCCAGGGAGGAAAAAACGTTTTTTCCTCCCTTAAACTGTTGCACGTGCCGCATCGTCTTGTTAGTATCGCCACTTCTTCTGATGGTTTTCCCTCAGATGAGACGGAGTTCCACCGCCCCCGAAGGGGTTCGTGGGGCTCCGTGGAAACGGACCGGAGGGCGCGCAAGGCGCCTCCGCTCCCCTGAAGATCTTGCTTTGGTTGCATGGAGTCCCGCAGCGTCAAGCCGAAAACGAAGAAGGACGGCGTCCCGCTCCCCGGAAAACGGTGGGTGGAAGCGTCCCTTCTGAAACGATGATGAAACTTTCCCCCTTTTCCGACCACAGACCACGAATCCTCCTTACGGCCGCCTGCGCGGCCGCCCTGGTGCTGGGAGCCTATTCCCTTCCCGACCGCGCCGGCGTCCCCGCCGTCACGGGGGAGGAGGACGCCTCCCTCGAACTGGTCTCGAGCCATGAAACGGGGACCGCGGATTATGTCGCCGAGCGCGACAACGGCCTCCAGCAGGTGACGATCAAGAACCCGGCTCCGAAGAAGGACGCCCGTGAAGGGGAGCTCCTCCTCGATCCGGCCGCGGAATCCGTCGCCAACTACATCAACCGCTCCTACCGCATCCCGCTCAAGCAGGCCCGCCGCATCACCTCGCTCGCCGTCGACATCGGCGAGAAGAAGGACATCGATCCGCTCCTGATCCTCTCGGTGATCGCCACCGAGTCGAGCTTCAACCCCAACGCGCGCTCCGGCGCCGGCGCCGAAGGCCTCATGCAGGTCATGACGAAGATCCATTCCGACAAGTTCGAACGCTTCGGCGGTGAGAAGGCCGCCTTCGAGATCCGTCCGAACATGCTCGTGGGCACCGAGATCCTGAGCGATCTGATCCGCCGCACGGGGAGCGTGCGCCGCGCCCTGAAGTGGTACAGCGGAGCCGCCAACCTCTCGCACGACAACGGCTACGGCGCCAACGTCATGCGCGAACGCTCCCGCATGATGGTGGCCGCTTCGGGCGACTCCAACGCCGCCGTCCAGCTGAGCCGCTCCCGCCAGGCGGCGCCCAACGTGAACACGGCCGCCGAAGGCCGTCAGGCCCGTCTCTCTTACGCCCGCTGGGTCTCGCTCACGGGCGGTGACGAAACGGCCTCCGCACGTCCCATCGAGAGCGCGAGCTCCGGGGATGCGCCCCGCGTGACCTCCCTCTGAGGTCCGGCCGGCACCGTCCGGTAGAAAAGACATCCGTGAAAACGTCCCCGGAAGGCTCTGCCCTCCGGGGACGCTGCGTTTTCAGGAGCCGTCCCGGCGGCGGCCGGGACGGAGTCGGTGGTGGCGGGGCGTCAGAAGCCCTTGCTCATCATCACGGAATGGATCAGGCCGCGGGCGAGGCCGTGCTGCGAGGAGCCGCCCGTGACTTCACCGGCCGCCTTCAGGCCGGGGATCTGCTCGCCCTCCCAGCTGATGACGTTGCACTGCGGGTCGATGTGCAGGCCGCAGTAGCAGTCGTGGAGCGTCACGGAGGTCCAGGCCGCGTAGAACGGCGGCGTGGCGATCTTGTACTGGGGCTTGGGCTTGTCGAAGTCGGGGTCCTCGCCCTTGTCGACGAAGCCGTTGTAGCGTTCGACCGTGGCGGCGAGCACCGCCGGATCCATCTGGTGCTTCATCCAGGGGTTCGTGTTGATCTTACGGGCCAGCTCCTCGATGGTGTCAGCCTTGAAGAAGTATTCGGGGTCGACGTTCTCGGGGTCGTCGTGGATGTGCTCGCGCTTGGCGCCTTCGGCGTCGAAGATCGCCCACTGCGGGCCGGCGGACCAGTCGGGGGCCTTGGAGCCTTCGTTGAGCTGGAGGGCGGCGGCGATGAAGTTCACCGGACGGTACGTGCGGCGGTCGAGGTTGCGCCAGTCACCGTGGACATAGGGCTTGCCGTCGTTGAAGAAGGCGGCGTTGGTGCCGTTGAGCAGGCCGCGGGTGCTGTTGGCGGTCCCGTAGCTCGTCAGTTTGGCCGAGTCGGCGGTGAGGCCGGCCGAACTCGTCTCCTCGAAGAAGCGCTTGCCGACCTGGTTGACGACGATGGCGTTCTGCCAGTTGCGGAACGGAGCGCCCTGGTGCTTGATGAGCGGGAAGAGCGGGGATTCCTTCGGCCAGCGCAGGTAGGTGTCGCGCACGCCGACGACCGCGCCGCGGGTGAGCGAGATCGGGCGTTCGGTGTAGGCGTTCGTCGTGCCCCAGAGGCCTGCGCCGCAGCGGATGGCGGCGAGCGTGCCCGAGCCGTCCTGCGGGGAGTACTCGATGGCGGCGGTGGCGTATTCGGCCGTCAGACGCGGGTCGATCATGCGGCGGAAGGCCACGTTGGAGGTGTAGCCCGCGGTGGCGAGCACCACGAACTTCTTGGCGCGGACCGCGATTTCGGGGGCGTCGAGCTTGATGTTGCCGTCCTCGCGGAACGGTTTGAGAGGGGTGCCGTCGGGAAGCTCGCGCTTGTTGTAGTGGGCCTTCACGCCGATCACGCGGGCGGGCTTGCCCTCGGCGGAGGGTTCGGTCACGAGGTCGTCCATGTAGTAGTTCATCAGGAACTGCACGCCCGCCTTGCGGGCGGCGTCCTCGAGGGCGCGCATCAGGACGGCGCCCGACTTGCCCGCGGGGCTCTCGGCGTTGGCGCCGCCCGTCCAGGCGAAGTGGAGTTCACGCGGGGCGCTGCAGCCCACGGCGTAGGCGCCGGCGTTGTCGGGCTTCTTGTCGAGGAACTTCACCCCGTGCGCGACGAGCCAGTCGTAGGTCTCCACGGCGTGGTCGGCCAGGGCGCGCTGCTGTTCGGGGTCGTTGAAGCGGTAGTCGGCAAATCCGTTGGGGAGGACGACCGACCAGTCGGTGAGGTCCTTGAAGACCTGTTCGGGCGAGTCCTCGATGCCGAATTTCTTCTGATGGGCGTTGCCGCCGCCCAGAGCCGTGTTGCCCTGGGAGATGATGGCGTGGCCGCCGATGTCGTAGTTGGCGTCCATGCAGATCACCTTGAGGCCCTTTTCGGCCGCCTGGATCGCACAGGGGATGCCAGCGGCGCCGGCGCCGACCACGACGACGTCCGCTTCGAGCGTCCACTTGACGGGCGCTTCACCGGGACAGGCGGCGCGGGCCGCACCCCCGAGGAGCAGGCCGCCCATGGCGGCGGAACCGGAAATGAAGTTGCGACGGGATAAACCGGACATGGTTGTTTCTCCTTTTTGGCTCGGCGGCGCCGCGTCGTTGGTTCCGCGGTCCGCCCATGACGGAAGGTTTTTTCCAGTGCTCCGTGATGACGGGTGTGGAAAATCTTCGGCCGGGTAGGGGAAATCCCTTTGTCTTGCGGCATCGACGGGCTTGGTCATGTCCGTACGGCGTTGATTCGTCGGAAGAAAGGAGAGGTTTCCTTTACTCGAACCTTGTTTTCAGGATAATCACTTCGCTTTGCAAAACATATTGGTGTTTTGTTTAATTCGTTTTCATTTAACGAATGGCAATGTTTTTGTTTCCGATTAACAATTCGATTTTATCGAAAGTATTATTGAATAAGGTTTGATTGTTTCGAACGAAATGACGGAGAGCCCCGTCGGAGAGGTGTTCCGCGGGGCTCTTCAGGTTTGTGGAATCGTGGGTTTTGAGTCCGGAGGGCTCAGAAGTCGCCCGCGATGCTGTTGATCCAGCAGGCGGCGGCCAGTCCGGCCGTCTCCGTGCGCAGGACGCGCGGTCCGAGGAGGACGGGGCGCCATCCGAGCGATTCGCCGAGCGTGATCTCCTCCGGATCGAGCCCCCCTTCGGGGCCGACGACGAAGGCCACGGACTTCAGGCCGGGTCCGACCGGGGCGCGCTCCTCGGCGCCCGGCGCGAGGAGGAGCTTGAGTTCGCTTGCGTCCGATTCGAGCGCGTCCTTGAGCGAGGAGGCGCTCGTGATTTCGAGGATGCGGTTCCGGCCGCACTGCTCCGAGGCGCTCACGGCGACGTCGCGGTACTTGCGGAGGCGCTTTTCAAGGCGATCCCCCTGGAGGCGCGTCACGGAGCGCCTCGCCGGGAAGAGGACGAGTCTGGAGACGCCCAGTTCGACCGCCTTCTCGACGATCCAGTCGAGCTTTTCGGGGGCGACCCAGCCCTGGATGAGGGTCATG
>CAJMRV010000050.1 GCA_905215795.1 uncultured bacterium
GGAAAGGGTGAAAATGGTAGTGAAATCAGGTGGTTTTGAAAGGGCGGCGACGCCTGGAACCGCCTCGATCAAGAACGAACAATGATTAATAGAGGCTTCTCAAACGAAGAGGAGTCGGGATCCCGCCGGGACCGGAATCGTCGATGACGTGGTCATCGGGGCGGCGGGGCGGACGAGCGTCCGCCCGGGCCCGAAGGAATGTGAAGCGGTCGAGCGGACGGGAATGAACTCGGGAGGCCCTGCCATGACCAAAGCTTTCACCATCTACCTCGCAAGCAGCCTGCACAGCGCCGTAAGCGAGAACCTCGATTTGTTCGAGGACGTGCTCGACGCGCCCGTGCGCATGACCTACGGCCCCGCGGGGCTGCTCGTCAAGCGCCTCGTCGCGGGCGACAAGGCCGACCTCTTCCTCTGCGCGGACGCCTCCTACGCCGAACGACTCGTCTCCGAGCTGGAGCTCCCCTTCGAGGTGACGCCCTGGATCAGGAACACGATGGGGCTCTTCATCCGTGAGGACCGCGCCGGCAAGGACGCCCTCGAGAGCGTCCTCTCCCCGACGCTCCGGATAGGCATCTCGATGCCGGGAACGGACCCCTGCGGCGACTACGCCATGGGATTCCTGCGGCGTGTCGATGCGTTCCACCACCGCCATGACGATCCGCTCACCGAGCGCGCCGTCGTGCTCGTCGGAGGCGAGAACACCCCCACGGTGCCCGTGGGCGAACGCGCCCCGCGCTACTTCGTGGACCGCGGCGAGTGCGACGCCTTCATCGGCTACGCCCACAACGCGGAGAAGATCCTCGCGGAGCCGGGCATGCCCATGCTGATGCAGCCGCTTCCCGAACAGTTCCTCGACCCGGTCGTCTACACCGCGACGGCGCTCTCCCGCCAGGGCGGGGCCATGAAGCCGCTCTTCATGAAGGGGCCGCTCTATGATGCGGTGATCGCGAGCGGGTTCAAGCCGTTTGAGTGAACGAAGTGAATCGATTGAGTTTGAGTGGGCCGCGTCCCCGACGCGGAACACTCCGTTTTTGAGGTCCAACGCAAAGCCCCGGTCGTCGGTGACGATCGGGGCTTTGTTTCGGGTCCGTCATGCCGGCGGCGGAACTCAGAGGAAGAGTTCGTCCGCGGTGCCGAAGCGGATGATGCACACTTCGTCGGCGTTGAATTCGTAGATGAAGCCCAGGTGATCGAGCTCTTCGCCGAGGTCGTACCAGAAGGTGTCGACGGTGCCGCGCACGGGTTCGGCCCCTTCCGGGGTGCCGCCCGAGGCGAGGACCTCGAAGACGTCGTTGAGGCGGGCGAGCAGGCCGTTTCGTTTCGGGGAGCTGTGGATCCTCGACTTCTCCTTGTGGAAGGTGGGCGTCTCGATCACGTGCTTGGGAGCTTCGGGCGCGCGATAGAGCGGGCTCGTCGTGTCCCCGGGGGCGGCCTTCCTCTCGCGGTCGCGCCAGCGGAGCTTCGCCTGGGATTCCTGGAGGGCGTTGAGCGTGATGAGGTTGGGGTGGCGCAGGCGGGGACGCATCGACGCCGTCGTCGCCACGGCCCTCGTGCCCGTGACGGGCGCGGGGAGGTTTTCTCCGCCGTCCGTCTTCCCGGACGCTTCGCCGCTCTTCTCCGTTTTGTTCTCTTCGTCCGCTTCGTCGACGATCTCCGAGAGCGGCACCACTTCGCCCGTGAAGGCGGCCGTGAGCGTGGGCTCGGGTTCGTCGCCGTCCCCGGCGTCCTCCTCGAAGAGGCTCCCCTGGAGGAACGCCTCGGCGAGCGGGGCCTTCCTGCGGGCGGCGCGTCCGCGTGTCTTCTTGAGCGGCATCGCCCCTTCGCGGGCGGTGCGCTCGAGCACGATGGCGAGGGCCTTCTCGACGGTCATGCCTTCCGCCTCGATGAGTTCGCAGGCGCGTTCATAGAGGAGCGGTTCGATGTCGATGGTGATGGAGTAACGGGCGGTCATGGTCTTGAGCGGTCGGATGAGGGATCCGGGAGGGCCGGTCCGGTGGAAGCGTCATCAAGCTCCCGAGGCCTCCCCTGCAAGGGTAGTCTAGCAGATTCACCTCGGGGCGACCCTCCGTGGAAAGCCCGCCCCCGGGCGGCTGCGGGGCTACCCGCAGAAGGCGTTGAGGGCCTCCTGAATGAGGGTTTGCACTGATGCCGTTTCACTTGTGCAAACGGCCGTCTAACCCATGAGGCGTTCATGGATAAGTGTTCCTCCCGGAGTTATCTCCTCGATTATCTTGACCAAGGGGATAATCGCGGGACGTCCCGGACGTCCGGGAACGGCCTCGTCGGGGGTTCGAAATCTCGCTTGCCGGTCTTTCAAGGACGAAAAAAATGGGTGCGGTAATTCACACCCATTCACTCGGGTATTTCTCACGCCCTTCAAACATGCGCGGAAAACCCGCTCTGTTTTGAACGGTCGTTCACCGTCCGTCGATCAACGGAAGCGGGGCTTGACCTTGTACTTGCGTTCCGTGCGGCGGTTGGCGTTCTGCTGGTAGTAGGGCTTGAGCAGACGGTTTTCAATCAGGGGCGAGGTTTCAAGGCGGGCGCGGGTGGCCGGTTCGCGCTTGTACTTCTCGGCGAGGTCCTTGAGGAACTCGATTTCCTTGACGAGTTCCTGCTTGACCTGTTCGAGGTCGCGGCTCACCTGGTCGAGCTGCTCACGGGTGCGCGGGGCCTTGGTGCGCATCTTGATCCACCAGCGGTTGACCGTCTTGATGGAGAGGCCGAGTTCCTCGGCGATGTCGGTCTGGGTGCGACCCTGGTCGATAAGCGCGACGACGGCCATCTTGAAAGGATACGATTGACGTTTCGAACTCATGGTACTTGTCCTTTGAACTTGCGGGCCGGAGGTCGCAGTGCGCAGCCGGAACCTGTGTCTAAAACAATCATCGGCTCCTCCGGTGGCGGCCCGTCGGGGTGTTGCCGCCGGGAGAGCCGTTTCATTTATCTATGGCTTTATTCTACTCATTAAATCCAACTTATGTAAACCCATCTCTACTGTATAACCCTTATAAGGCCCCCTTTATTTTTTACCATTTGTAATCGCAAGGTGGACGGGGGAGGTGAGGGAAAAACGGGCTTCCTTTCGTACGGACAAAAGTTCCATATCCGTGATTCTACCAATAGGCTATCGGGTGCATAGAAAGGATTTATCAGTCCGATAGGGACGACGAAAAACACCCCGCGGCGGGGGCTGCGGGGTGCTCGAAGGGGGATGGGGTTTCCCCGATTGGTTTTCAGGCGAGGCGCGTGAAGTCGTCGACCACCACCGCTTCGGCGGCGTCGGGGCCAACGGAGACAGGGCCTTCGGCGGCCTTGGTGGAGCGCACCTGGACGAACCAGGTCTTCTCCGGGGTGTGCACGACCTGGGCCGTCGTGCCCACGGCCTCGTCGCCCATGAACGTGTCCTCGCCCGTCGTGAGCGAGGGCGTGCGCCCTGCGGCGCAGAGCTCGGAGAGGCGGTTCGTCCTGCCCACGAACTTCAGGCGGGAGACGACCTCCTGGCCCGGGTAGCAGCCCTTGTCGAAGACCACGCCGCCGATCTCGTCGAGGCGCAGCATCTGCGGGACGAACTCGTTGACGGTGGAGGGCCAGACCCACACGCAGCCCGCCTTCATCTCCTCGAGGAGGAAGTCCGCCTCGGGGCGCACGGCCTTGAAGGGGGCCTCGTTCTCCGTCTCAATCCAGTAGAAGCGCTCGGCCTTGCCCGAGGCGTCCATCAGGAGCGAGGACGAGGTGAAGCGGGCCTCGCCGGCGCCGACCGGCTCGAGGCCGAGTTCCTCGCAGGCCTCGCGGGAGAGCCCGTAGACGAGGGCGCCCGTCAGGGGCGTCACGGTGACTTTCGAGCGGAGCACGAACATCTTGAGGCGCTTGGCGACGGACTCGACGAGCGCGGCGGGGAGCACCACCCAGATGCTGTCCTCACGCTCCACGGCGTAGCGCAGGATCGTCTGGATGCGGCCGTTGTACTGGCACCAGGCCGCCAGAAGCGAGCGGCCCGACTGGCCGAGCACGCGGTTGGTGATCTGGTTGTGCAGGAACGTGGCGGCGTCCTCGCCTTCCAGGCGGATCACGCCGAGGCTCTCGAGGCGGGCGGCCGAGAGGCGTTCGGGGGCGGGTTCGACGTCGGTGAAGACGCCTTCGGGAGTGTTCGTCATAGTGTTTCTTCGCTCAATCGATGTGTCTGGGCGGACCGGCGGCGTGAAAAAACGCGTCCGGTCCCGGTGGGGAAAGTCTAGCGGAGGACGCCCTCCGGGACAAGGGAGGCGGTTGCGATTTGCAAAACCTTGAAAAGTTTTGAAAACATTTCGTCCATGCGCTTTGAAGGCCGCCGGTCATGTCGTTCGAAGCGCATGTTCCGCCGCGGTCCTCTTCAACGAGAAACCCCCGCCGGCGGGACCCGTGCGCCGCATCGATGCGGCCGGTCCCTTCCTGACGGGGGTGGTTTGCAATCCCTCCCATGCGGAGGAACGGCAATGGCAATGGGTTACTTGAGGCCCGTCGGGACGGGGACGTCCGCGTCGGGTTTCCCGGGCGCCGCCTTCCTCGTCCTCAGGTACGTGTTGACGGCGCGGTTGTGGGCGCGCAGCGTCTCGGAGAACTCGCTCGTGCCGTCACCCTTGGCGACGAAGTAGAGGTACTTCGTCTGGGCGGGGTTCAGCGCCGCCTCGATCGAGGCCTTCGTCGGGGCGCCGATCGGCGTGGGCGGCAGGCCCGTCATCGTGTACGTGTTGTAGGGCGTGGGTGTCTTCAGGTGGGTCTTCGTGATCGCGCCCTTGTAGCGCTGGCCGATCCCGTAGATCACGGTCGGGTCGCTCTGCAGGGGCATGCCCGCCTTGAGGCGGTTGTGGAAGACCGAGCTCACCAGGGCGCGGTCGGCGCCGTGGCCCGTTTCACGCTCGATGATGCTCGCGAGCGTGAGGACGTCGTGGGGCGAGGCGAGGGGAGCCGCAAGGGGTTTCCCTGCGATGGCGGCGGCGAGTTCGTCGCGCTGCTTCGCGAGGGCGAGCTTGAGGACGGCGAGGTCGGTCGTGCCCGGAGAGTAGTGGTAGGTTTCGGGCGCAAGGTAGCCCTCGGGCGAATCCGCATCGATGCCGAGCGCCTTGGCGAGTTCCGCATCGCTCATCTTCGTCGTCTTCCTCACGAGTTCGGGGGCCTCCTCGAGGAGCGCGCGCACCTCGCCGATCGTGGCGCCGTCCGGAATGCGGAAGATGTCGTCGGCCAGCGCGGGACGGTCGAGGATTTCAAGGAGTTCCTGACGGGTGGCCGTCACGGGCACGCGGTAGCGGCCCTGTTGGATGCCCTTGAGGGTGTGTTCGGTGCCGTAGAGCCCGTTGAGGATGCGGTAGCGCCACGGGGCGAGGTCGAGACCGGAGGCGCGGAGCTTCTCGAAGACCGTGCGGGCCGAGTCGCCGCGTTTGACCGACACGGTGACCGTGTCGACCGCCTCGACGCCCGAACGCAGACCAATCGGGGACTTCACCCAGTAGTTCTTGCCCCCGAGGTAGCAGGCGATTCCCAGCACGATCAGGACGGCGATGGCCGGGAGTCCCCGCGGGAGGTTCGTCTCGGGGGGATTGGGCGTGAGTTTGGGAATGCCCGTCGGGGCGGCCGGGCTCAGGTCCTTCGGATCGATCCCGGGATGCTTCTCGGAGTGTTTTGTCACGTGGTTGTCTCTTCCTTGTTGGTGTTCGGGTCGGCTCGGGCGGGCGGCGCCTCCGTGGTGGAGGAAGGCCGCGCGCGGGGCGGACTGGGCTCGTCGGCGCGGGTCCGGGGGGAGCGAACGGGAAACGGACGGCGGGCGTTCGGGCTTGGCCGTCGGACGCCGTCGTCATGGGGTTAGTCTATCAAGATTCAGGGGTGCATAGGATAGCAGAGCTCCCGAGTGGAGGGGTTTTGACGGGGTTCCCGTGAAGGGAGGTCCCGCCGCTCTTGAGCCGGTTTCCCGAGCCCCGTCAGGGGGTTGCAGAATGAGGCCCTTCAGGGACGCCGCGTCTCTGTTTCCGAGGGGTGTCCGCCCCGGGCGGCCTTGTATAATTGAGCTTTGTGCGCTCCCCCGCGTGGTCTCGATCCCGCGGGTGTGGCGCAACGGTGTCGGCGCCGCGGTGGTGCCGCTCCGATCCGTACATGCAGACGGCCCCGCGGGGGCCCGAACGAGCCACGCCGGCAAAGGACGACGCCACATGAGAACACCCGGTCGATTCATCACGTTCGAGGGGATCGACGGATCCGGGAAGACCACCCAGATCGACGCCCTCGAGAAGTTCCTCACGGACAAAGGCATCGAAGTGGTGCGCACCCGCGAGCCGGGCGGCGCGCCGCTCTCCGAGAAGCTCCGTGAGCTGATCCTCACCGAGGAGATGACGATCACGACCGAGACGCTCCTTTTCTTCGCCGCGCGCGCCGAACACGTCGCCCGCACGATCCGTCCCGCGCTCGAGCGCGGCGCCTGGGTCCTCTCGGACCGCTTCACGGACGCGACCTACGCCTACCAGGTGGGCGCCAAGGGCTTCCCCGCCGAAAAGTGCCTCGAACTGGAACGCTGGACGCTCGAGGGGTTCGCCCCCGACGTCACCGTGCTCTTCGACCTTGCCCCCGAGGTGGCGGAGACCCGCCGCCGCGTGAGGGCGGGCCGCACGGACCGCTTCGAGGAGGAGCGCCGCGACTTCTTCGTGCGCGTCAGGAACGCCTATCTTGAACGCGCCGCCGCGCATCCGGAACGCTACCTCGTGCTCGACGCCTCGGAGGGTCCCTCCGAGATCTCCAATAGACTTCTCAAGGAGGCCGCCCGATGGCTCTAGCTCCTTATCCGTGGCTTGAAGAGGCCGCCCGCGACCTCAACGCCATCCGCGATGAACTCCCCAACGCGATCCTCTTCTACGGGGCGCGCGGCGCCGGCGCGTTCGACCTCGCGCGCGCCTTCGCGAAGAGCCTGCTCTGCGAACATCCCGCCCCCGACGGCACCCCCTGCGGGGAGTGCGCCGGGTGCCACCTCGTGGCCGCGGGGACCCACCCCGACCTGAAGGTCGTCGTCTCCGAATACCTCGCGGGGGTCTACGACATCCCGTATACGAAGCCCGAGAACTCGTCCTCCTCGAAGCCCTCGCGCGAGATCCGCATCCATCAGTTCCGCGCCCTGATCCCGTTCTTCAACATGGCCGCCCATCAGGGCGGACGCCGCGTCGTGGTGGTTTATCCCGCCGACATGATCCGAAGTGAAGCCGCCGCGAGCCTTTTGAAGAGCATCGAGGAGCCTCCGCAGGGGATGGTCTTCCTCCTGGTGGCCGACGACATCGACGAGGTGCTCCCGACGATCCGCTCCCGCTCGCGTCTTTTCCGCATCGGACTCCCGAGCCGCGCCGAAGCGCTCGACTGGCTCGGCACGAAGAAGCGCGTCAAGGAACCCGCCTCCGCGCTCGCGCTTGCGGGCGGCTCTCCGTTGACCGCCGTCGAGGACGTCACCGGGCTTGAAGCCGACGAAAAGACGAGGAAGGCCCTGATCGCGCTTCTTGAAAAAGGGGCCTCGCTCTCGCCCGACGAGCTCGTGCGCGCCCACGTCGCGCCGCTCTCGAAGATGGGATCCCCGGCGCTCGCCCACTTCATGGTGCGCTGGACCTACGACTTGATCGCCGTACGCATGGGGCTCGCCCCGCGCTATTTCGTCGACGAGGCGGAGCTCTTCTCGCGTCTCGTCGAGGGGACGTCGCTTCCCGCGTTGATGGGCTTTTTTGAAGAGGTCCAGGATATGAAGCGGAGCGCCGAACACCCGCTCGCCGCGAAATCGGTCTTCGAGTCGGTGCTCTTCCGTTACTCCGCGGCGCTGATGAAGCCCCGCCGCTGACCGCGCCGGTCCCGGCGCCGGCATGCATGAAGGCCCGCACATATATATAAGGGACGCATACAAGGGATGCAGGAAGGGGCCGCCGCCTCCGGGAAAGTCTTCGGACTCCCTGGAAGCGGCGGCCCCTTCGTATTTCATCACGCATTCGGACTCAGCCGAACGTCTTCATCTTCTCCATCGCCTCGCTCATGGCCTCCTCCTCCGGATTGAGGTAGCGGCCCGTCGTCGCGACGCTCGCGTGGCCCATGGCGGCCTGGACGACGTTGACGCTCATCTTCGTGAGGGCGGTGACGGCGAAGGTGTGCCTCAGCCAGTGGGTGCTCGCGGCGCGCAGCTTCGCGGCGTCGAGCGGCCGCGTCTTCGCGATGTCGTCCGCGACGCGGTAGAGGAACCGCTCGAGGACGCGGTAGATTCCGGAGCGCGACATCGCGGCGCCGGGCTTGGGCCCGCGGTTGAGGTTGACGAGGAGCGGCGTCTCGGGCGGGCACTGGTCCACTTCGGGAAGGCCCCGCGAGAGCATCGCGCGGTTGAGGATGTCGAGCTGCTCGTCGTTGATCGGGAGGCGGCGCACTTTGGCGCCCTTGCCGACGACCTCGATCGCGCGGCGCACCTTGAGGCCGATCCGGCGCGAGGTGATCCACCCGGCGCGCGCGGCGGCGATTTCGGAGGCGCGAAGCCCCAGGCTCTTGCCGAGCATGAGGATGAGTCGGAGCCTTTCCTTCCTCCACCCCTCGGGCAGTTCATCGATCGCCATCGAGATCCAGCGCCACTGCTCGGGCGTCAGAGAGCGGTCGGCGAACTCCTGCGGGGCGCCTTCGCCGGGGAGCAGCGGCACCTTCGGGGAGATCTGGTCGAAGGGGTTGAACTGGAGGTAGCCCGTCTTCCTCAGGAAATTGAAGAGCTGGCGCACGGCGACGATCGCCGAGTGGCGGCTCGACACCGAGAGCGGTCCGTTGAAGGGGTGCCAGTCGGGCGAACTTCTCGGACGGTTCTTCGGGCCGATCCAGCTCTTCTGCGGGATCGTCCAGTCACGGGCCCACTTCTTCGCGTCCGTCCGCCCGAGGCCTTCGAGCCATCGGAGGTAACGCGCGGCGTCGCCCGCCTTCACGCTCGAGAGGGCCACGTTCCTTTCATAAAGGCACCAGAGCCAGAAGCGTTCGGCCTCCTTTCGGTAGGCCTGTTCGGTGTTGGGGTTCGCCGCCCGCGCGAGGAGCCACGCGCGGATCGCGCCGCCGTCGTCGTCCGCCTCGAGGGCGCATCCCTCGTGGAAGGTGCGGTTCACGCCGCCGCGGCCGTCGAGTTCGGGCGGAGGGACGATCTCCTCCAAGGGGCGCAGGCGCGGATCGATCTCATCGTCGGCGCCGCGCATGTGTTCGGGTCGGTGCTCGGGGAGGAAGAACCGCTCGGTCACTTCGCCCACGTCCTTCCCCCACTTCTCGAACCACGCCATGAGCGCGGCCGCGCGCAGGGGATCGAGTCCCGGGACCTGGCGGTACCACTTCGCGCCGTTGTGCGCGGCGAGCTCGTAGAGGTCCTCGGCCGTCTCCATGCCGATCTCGACGAGCGGACCCGCCCAGTCGGCGGGCAGCACGTCGGCGAGCCGCGTGTCGTAGGAGAGCGGCTTCTCGGGGAGCATTCTGAGGAGTTCTGGTATGCGGTCGTCCATGGTCTGAGGCGGGAACACTTGATAAACTTGTTGATACGTCATTTTAGCCCGCCCGAGCCGCGGGGGCGCCCCATCCCGGGAGCGCCCGGATCCGGCCCCGGCGGGACGCCAACGAATTACTGAACTCCCCCGTCCATGATCTCCACCTTCCTGAGGGCCGCCTCCCGCGCCGGAGGCCTCCCGCGAATCCTTGCAGGCCTCGCCGCCTCCGTCCTCCTCGGGGCGTCGCTCTTCACCGCGGCCACGCCCGAGTGCACGGCCCACAGCGTGATCGGGTTCGACTCGAAGTCGGGCCGCGCCACCGACGCCGTCGCCGAGGCGATCCGCCGCTTCGACGAGGGCCCCGTCCCGAAGAGCACCGCAAGCGAACTCCCCAAGGGGACCGTGATCCGCATCGGCGTGCCCACGCTGCTCGCCAACGGCCCGAACGCCCTCTGGGTGAAGAAGACGGTCGACTACTTGAAGGCCGCCATCCCGGTCCCCGTCGAGGCCGTCGTCTATTCGGAACGCGACTTCCGCACGGCCGTGCGCTCGCACCACGTCGACTTCTTCATCGCCAACAAG
>CAJMRV010000051.1 GCA_905215795.1 uncultured bacterium
TCGATGCGCTTCGTCGGCTCGATCCGCCGGGAGCTCGGGTTCAGAACCGTCTTCAACATCCTCGGCCCGCTCACGAACCCCGCATCGCCCTCGATGCAGCTCCTCGGCGTCTACGACGCGCACCTCGTCGAACCACTCGCCCGGGTGCTCGTCGACCTCGGCGTGACGCGCGGCATGGTAGTCCACGGTCAGGACCGCCTCGACGAGATCTCCCTTTCGGCCCCGACCACGATCTGCGAGATCCAGGACGGCTGGTTCAGGTCCCGCACCATCACGCCCGAAGAGTTCGGGTTCGAGCGGTGCACGAGGGAAGACCTCAAGGGCGGCGACCCCGCCCAGAATGCGGAGATCACCCTCTCGATCCTGAAGGGCGCCGAGGGTCACAAGCGAAACACCGTCCTCCTCAACGCCGGCGCGGCCCTCGCAATCGGCGGCAAGGCAAAGGACATGCACGAAGGCGTCGAACTCGCCGCCCGGCTGATTGATTCGGGCGCCGCCCTCGCCACGCTCGAGGCGTTCGTCCGTGAGAGCAGGAAGGCCGGTGCCGTCCGTGAAAGGGAGGCCGCATGACGATTCTCTCGACCCTCGCCGAAGCGGCCGCACGCCGCACGGCGGAAGCGAAGCACCTCCGCCCGCCGGAGGTGCTCGCCGCGATGACGGAACGCCTCGGACCCCGTGAGTTCGAATTCGAAACGGCCCTGCGTGAGGCCCGCCGGACGAATCCCGGCAGGCCCGCCTTCATCTGCGAGTGCAAGAAGGCCTCCCCCTCCAAGGGGCTCATCGCCCCCGAGTACGCCGCCGTCGACACGGCCCTCGCCTATGAGGCGGCCGGCGCCGACGCCGTGAGCGTCCTCACCGAGCCCACGGCCTTCCTGGGCGGAGACGGAGACCTCGAGGCGGTTGCGCGGCAGGTCGCCCTTCCATGCCTCATGAAGGACTTCATCGTCGACCCGTACCGCATCCACGAGGCCAGGCTCCTCGGTGCCTCGGCGGTCCTCCTGATCGCCTCGCTCCACACGGCGGCCTCACTTAAAACACTGATCCGCACAGCCCATGGTCTGGGACTCTCTGCGCTCGTCGAAACCCGCTCCGAGCAGGAGGTGGACCGCGCCCTCCATGCCGGCGCCCGCGTAATCGGCGTGAACAACAGGAACCTCGAAGACTTCACGGTCGACATGGGGACAAGCCTGCGCCTGAGGGACGCCGTGCCCGAAGGGGTGCTCTTCGTCGCCGAGAGCGGCATCCGCTCCCGTGATGACGTCGAACGCCTCGCTTTTGCGGGCGTCGATGCGGTGCTCGTCGGCGAGGCGCTCATGCGCGAGCGCGACCACGCCTCGGCCCTCTCCCGTCTGAGGGGGACGCCATGAGCACCATTGCATCGGGACGTCCCTTCCGACGCCCCCTCGTGAAGTTCTGCGGACTCACCCGCACGTCGGACGCCGACGCCGTCAACCGGGTGCGTCCCGACTTCGTGGGCTTCGTCTTCGCGGGGAACGGTCCGCGGCGCATCACCTTCGAGAAGGCCCGCGCCATCAAGGAGCGGCTCATCGACTCGATCGCCACCGTGGGCGTCTTCGACGGGGAGGAACCCGCGACGATCCTCTCGCTCGTGCGCGAGGGGCTCATCAACGCGATCCAGCTCCACGGCGCCGAAAGCACCCGCTACGTGAGGGACCTCGTCTGGGCGATAAGGAGCCGCGGCCACAGGACCCCCGTGATCCAGGCCTTCACGATCCACACCGAAGGGGACGCGATGCGCGCGGGCGCCTCGCCCGCCGACCTCGTCCTGCTCGACGCCGGAGCGGGACTCGGACGTCCCTTCGACTGGAACCTCATCAAGGACTTCAGGCGAAGCTTCATCCTCGCGGGCGGCCTTTCGGCGGAGAACGTCGCCGACGCCCTCAGGAGGACACGGCCGATCGGCCTCGACGTGAGTTCGGGGATCAAGACCGACGGCTTGAACGACATCAGGAAAATGAAGGCCTTCATGGCCGCCATCGAAAAGGAGGACCCCCAATGAACGAGACCAACACGGACACCGTCTCCCCGAAGGGACGCTTCGGCGTGCACGGTGGACGCTACATCCCCGAAACCCTCATGAACGCGGTGATCGAGCTCGAAGAGGCCTACGAGCACTTCAAGGACGAGCCCGCATTCAAGCGCGAGCTCAAGACGCTCCTCGACGACTACGCGGGACGTCCCTCGAGGCTCTACCACGCCGCCAAGATGAGCCGCGACCTCGGCGGCGCGAAGATCTACCTCAAGCGAGAGGACCTCAACCACACGGGCGCGCACAAGATCAACAACGTGCTCGGCCAGGCGCTCCTTGCCAAGCGCATGGGCAAGACCCGCCTGATCGCGGAGACGGGCGCCGGACAGCACGGCGTCGCCACGGCCACCGCGGCCGCACTCCTCGGACTCGAGTGCGTGGTGTTCATGGGAGCCGAGGACACGCGCCGCCAGGCACTCAACGTCTACCGCATGAAGCTCCTCGGCGCCGAGGCGGTCCCCGTCACCTCCGGCACGGCCACCCTGAAGGACGCCGTCTCCCAGACGATGCGCGAATGGACCACCCGGATCGCCGACACGCACTACTGTCTGGGATCGGTGATGGGTCCGCATCCCTTCCCGACGATCGTGAGGGACTTCCAGGCGGTGATCTCCAAGGAGATCCGCGAGCAGATCCTCGAACTCGAGGGACGCCTGCCCGACGCCGTGCTCGCCTGTGTGGGCGGGGGTTCGAACGCGATCGGGAGCTTCCACCACTTCATCAACGACGAGGGCGTGGAGCTGATCGGCTGCGAGGCGGCCGGCCGCGGGGTCGACACCCGCGAGACCGCCGCGACGATCGCCACGGGACGCCTCGGCATCTTCCACGGGATGAAGTCGTACTTCTGCCAGGACGAATACGGACAGATCGCCCCGGTCTACTCGATCTCGGCCGGTCTCGACTATCCCGGCGTCGGTCCCGAACACGCGCACCTCCACGACATCGGCCGCGCACGCTACGTGCCCGTCACCGACGACGAGGCGGTCGACGCCTTCGAGTACCTCGCCCGCACCGAGGGGATCATCCCCGCGATCGAATCGAGCCACGCACTCGCCCACGCCATGAAGATCGCCCCCGGCATGGACCCCGACAAGATCATCGTCGTCACGCTCTCCGGACGCGGAGACAAGGACTGCGCCGCCATCGCCCGTTACAGAGGAGAAGAAATCCATGAATAGAATCAGCCGCGCTTTCCGGGACAAGAAGGCCTTCGTCGCCTTCATCACCTGTGGCGACCCCGACTTCGAGACCACCGAGAAATGCGTCCTCGCCGCCGTCGAGAACGGCGCCGACGTGATCGAACTGGGCATCCCCTTTTCCGACCCCACGGCCGAAGGCCCCGTGATCGAAGCAGCCAGCATGCGCGCCCTGGCGGGCGGCGCCACGACGGACAAGGCCTTCGGACTCGCCTGCCGCCTGAGGAGCGTCGTCTCCGTACCCCTCGTCTTCATGACCTACGCCAATGTGGTCTTCTCCTACGGTGCCGACCGCTTCTTCAAGAAATGCCATGAGGCGGGCGTCGACGGGATCGTGATCCCGGACCTTCCGTTCGAGGAGCGCGGCGAGTTCCTCAGTGAGGCGCGCCGCCACGGCGTCGCCCTGATCTCGATGATCGCGCCCACCTCGAAGGAACGCACGGCCATGATCGCGCGGCAAGCCGAGGGGTTCATCTACCTCGTCTCGAGCCTCGGCGTGACGGGCGAGAGAAGCGCCATCACAACCGACATCGCCTCGATCGTCGGAATCATCCGCCGGAACACGGCGGTCCCCGTCGCGGTGGGCTTCGGCATCTCCACCCCGGAGCAGGCCCGCGCCATGGCCTCGCTCTCTGACGGGGCGATCGTGGGTTCGGCCATCGTCCGCCTCGTGGCCGAACACGGACGCGACGCCCCCGAACATGTCGGACGCTTCGTGCGTTCGATGAAGACGGCCCTCCTCGAGGTGCGCTGAGCGCTCTCCGAAAGAAACATTGGTCACACCAACGTTTCTACAAAACGCCGCGGGCGGAGCCCATCGGGATACCTCCCGTGGCGGCGGGGACGGCGCAGGGGTTAGGATGGTCGGATGGACGGAGCATCTCCGTCCCCCCGAGCACAAGACCATCAAAAGGAATCCCATGACCGCCCTCCGGAACCCCTTCCTCAAGTTCCTCGCCGCCTCCGCCACGATCCTCCCCTTTGCATTGGGCACCATGGCCTTCAGCACGAACGTGGCTGCGGCCGACGTTGCTGCGAAGAGCACCGCGAAGAAGGCGGTCAAGGACGTCGACCTCGCGTGGGACCACGTCAAGGTCACGATCCCCGGCGACTGGGTGGCCTTCACGGGCGGCGACAAGATGGCCATCAGCCGCTACGCCCGTGAGGTCTTCCCGAAGAGCTCCGTCTCGAAGGATCCCGCCGAACGCGTCCTCGTCGCCTTCGACCGCGCCCCCGGCGCCCTTGCGAGCGTGCGCATCGCCACCAATCAGAATCCCAAGGTGGGCGAACTCGTCGCGCTCGCCAAGGAGCACCCCGAAGTGCTCGAACAAGTGCGGGCCGCCTACGGCAAGTCGCTCGGCACCCAGCCCCATTTCCTCGAGACGATCACGGCCGAGACCGCACGGCTCGGCGGACGGGACGCGCTGCGCGTGATCTACGCCCATGAAAACGGTGCGGGCGGCGTCTGGCTCGAGGACATGTACCAGGTGCCCGTGCCGGACGGGCGTTCCGTGATGGTCACGTTCGGCCACGACCTCAAGGCCGGCGCCGCGGTCAAGCAGGGCCTGAAGACCGTCCAGAACTCGTTTCTAATGCTCAAGTAGGCTTTTCCCTTACGGGGGACAAGGGTAAACGATAACGCCCTCCACAGACCGTGCGGCACACGGGAAGTCGTTGATTTATAAGACAAACATCTTATTTTCCGGACTCGCGCGGGCGGACTGCTCCACCTAGAATGGAATTGGGTTTTCCAATGGAAACACCCTCTTCAAAGTCAACAAGGAGCAGTCCCGTGTCACGGAAGGCTGACATCCGACCGGGCCACGGCTGTGAAACGCCATGAATCCCTTCAAGACCCCGTTCGAACGGAAGTGGACGGCGATATTCCTCGCGGAATACGTCTTCATCATGCTCCCCTTCCCGTTCTTCTACGACACCTCCTACACGCCGTGGTTCTTCGGCGTGCCCCGCTTCATCTTCTGCTGGATCGTCTACGGGTTGTTCGTGATCGGCACGATCGCCCTGTGGTGGCGCGCCTGCATGAAGCGCCCCGAGTACCACGAGTACGACAAGGAGGCCTGACATGAACTACCAAGTCGAAACCTCGACGGTCCCGTTCCTGATCGTCACCATCTCGTACCTGTTCATCCTCGCCGCGATCGGCTGGTGGGGCAACCGCCAGAACAAGGGTCTGCGCGACTTCTTCACCATGTCGGGCTCCGCCGGGGCCATCCTCGCCGGCCTGGCCTACTTCTCCACCCAGTATTCGATGTCGACCTTCATGGGGGTGCCCGGCAGCATCTACCACGTCGGTTACGCCGGGATGTCCGTCTCGGTGCCTGGCATCGCGTTCTCGATGGTCATCCCCGCGCTGCTCGTGGGCCGCAAGCTGATCAAGCTCGGCCACCGCTACGGCATGCTCACCATGGCCGACTATCTCTCCGACCGTTATGAGAGCACCGCCATCCGAGGGCTCCTCGCCGTGCTCATGCTCATCTTCCTCGTCCCCATGATGGGGGCGCAGACGATCGGCGCCGGCGTGATCTTCACCACCTACACGGGCGCCGACCAGTGGGTGGGCATCGTGATCATGGGCGTCGTCGTGATCCTGTACTGCATGGCTGGCGGCATCCGTTCCGTCATGATGACCGACGTCATCCAGGGCGTCCTGATGGTCGTCACCGCCATCACCACGTTCGTCATCTCCCTGAAGCTCGGCGGCGGCCTCGAGACGATCAACGCCAAACTCGCCCAGATGGACCCCGCCTACATGAAGTTCCCCGGGCACAACAACGCCTACCCGTGGCAGAACTACGCGTCGATGATCGTGATGTGGAGCTTCTTCTGCATCGGCCAGCCCCATCTGTTCACGAAGTTCTTCACGATGAAGAACTACTCGACGATGTTCAAGGCCGTGCTCCTCGGCACGCTCGGCATGTGGTTCAGCGCCACCTTCATCGAATGGTGCGGCGTCACGGGCATCGCCTCCTTCCCCGGCATCGTCGGCAAGGAAAGCGACTTCATCGTCCCGTTGATCCTGCAGGGCGGCCTCCACCCGATCATCTCCGCGCTGATGATCGCGGGCATCTTCTCGGCGGGCATGTCCACGATCAGCTCCCTGCTGATCACGAGCACCTCGGCCGTCTCCCGCGACCTCTACCAGCGGATCCTCAAGCGTGACGCCACCGACGACGAGACGCTCAAACTCTCGCGCGTGGTCACCGTCGTCCTCGGCGTGATCGCCATCGGCATCGGCATCCTCAAGCCCGGCTCGATCTTCACGATCATCCTGTTCGCCTTCGGCGGACTGGGCATCTGGGCCGCCCCGATCGTCCTCGGCATGTACTGGAAGCGCACGAGCACCGCGGGCGTCTTCGTGGCCGTCATCACCGGCGAGATCTTCTACATCCTCCTGCTCACGCAGTTCCGTTGGCTCGCCTTGGGCTTCAACCCGTTGATCGTCGCCTGGATCGTCACGATGGTGATCCTCGTCGCGGTGAGCCTCGTCACGAAGCCCGTGAGCGAAGCGACGCTGCGCCGCCACTTCGACGACCTCGCCCCGAAAGCGCGAGAATGAGAAGGACACCCGGACAAACATGAGGAAACACAAAACATGCGACTCGCACATCTGACATGGAGGGAGGCTGAGAAGCGCCTCAAGGATCCCGACACCGTCGTCGTCATTCCGGTCGGCTCGACCGAACAGCACGGCGACGCGGGGCCCCTGGGGACCGACTGGCTGATCCCCGAGGAATTCTGCCGCCGCCTCGAAGCGGCCGACGACAAGGTCCTCATCACGCCCGTCGTCCCCTTCGGCGTGGCCACCCACCACATCAACTTCCCCGGAACGATCGACCTCGGGCTGGACGTCTTCATGAACGTCATGGACCGCATCTTCGATTCGCTGTTCCGTCACGGCGCCAGACGGTTCGTCGTCATCAACGGCCACGGCGGCAACGACCCGGCGATCGAGGCGGCCTGCCTGCGGCACTACCGCAGGGGCGCCCTCTGCTCTCTCATCGACTGGTGGTCGATCGCCCCGAAGATCAACCCCGACTGGGTCACCGGCCACGGAGACGCCCAGGAGATCTCGGCCGTGATGGCCTTCAGGGAGGACCTCATCCACCCCGAGGCCATCGTCGAGAGCCGCATCACGCCGCCCGCGCCCGACCTGCCGCAGGTCCACATCAACACGGTGCTCTTCGAAGGGGCGCCCGTGAAGATCATCCGCGAGATCCGCGACACCGTCGACACCGGCGGACTGGGCGGCCTGCCCTCGACCCGCGCCTCCAAGGAGTGGGGAGAGGAGATGATGAACGCCATGAGCGGCTGGATCAACCGCTTCGTGGCCAGGTTCCGCCGACTCGAGCTGCCGGAGCCGCGCATCCACTGAACGACTGACACCAGGGAGGACAGATGAACCACAAGCCGACTCGCCGCTCACCCCTCGTCGAGGAACTCCTCGCCGAATTCCTCGCCCTCCAAGAGGTGGAGGCGCCGCCCATCATGCGGTCCGTCGAGGACCTCTGCTCGTTCGGCGAGCGGCTCTCCAACGAGGCCGAACACGCCTCGATGGAGTACCTCGGGAAAGCCTTCTCGGAGGCGGGGCTCTCCGTCTCGAACCCCCGTCTCTTCGGCTATGTCAGCATTCCCGTCTCGGCATCCCTCGAGGTGGCCGGACGCGGCTTCGAGTGCATCACTCATCCCATGACGCCCGGCACGGACGGACTCCGTGGACGCCTCGCCTTCATCGAATCCCCCGCCGAAGCGAACTCCCCCGAGGGACGCAGGAAGGTGAAGGGCGCCATCGTCCTCACCCGCGGCCTCGCCACCGACGCCTCCGTGAGGCGGCTCGAGGCGGCGGGCGCCGCCGGCGTCGTCTTCATCACGGGACCGCTCGTCCACAACATGATCGTCTCGAGGGTCTGGGGGTCCCCGACGCCCGCGGACACCGACGACTACGTCGGCATCCCCGCCGCGAGCGTTTCACTCGGAACGGGTCTCGAACTCATCAAACTCGACGGCCGGGAGGCCGTCCTGCACACGAACGTCGAGAACCGTTGGGAACGGATCTCCTGCCTGGAGGCCGACCTCGTGCCCGAAGGGCATGCCCGTCTGAACGGCGGCTACGTCCTCATGACGGGGCACATCGACAGCTGGGGCCCGGGCGCACTCGACAACGCCTCGGGCATCGCCACGATCCTCGAAACGGCGCGCTTTTTCGCCCGCCACGTGAAGTTCCTCAAGCGCGGCCTCAGGTGCGTCGTATGGTCGGGCCACTCCCACGGCCGGTACGCCGGTTCGACCGCCTACTGCGACCAACGCTTCACGTCGCTCGAAAAGCACTGCGTGCTCAACATCAACTGTGACTGCCTCGGAGGCGCGGGCGCCACCCTCATGAGGCTCTCCCCTGCAATGGCCTCGACGGCCGGGTTGGCGCGGTACGCGCTCGCCACAGCGGCCGGTGTCACGGACTGGAAGGGGACGCACTTCACGAGGAGCTGCGACCAGAGCTTCTGGGGAGCCGGCGTTCCGAGCCTCTTCTCACAGGTCTCCGAACAACCGCCCGTCAAGAGCGTCGCCTCCGAAGCCTTCGGCTCCCTCTTCGGGAGTTCGGAGAGCGGAGGATACGGCGAGTTCTGGCACACCTCGGAGGACAAGCCCGAACACCTCGATCCAGATTTCCTGCGCCGTGACGCCGGCGTGATGCTCGCCGCCGCGGCCGCCGCCCTCACCTCGGATGAGCCACCCCTCGACGACGAGGCCGAGCTCGCCGAAACCCACGCCGCACTCACCGCCAGGGCGAAACAGATCGAGGCGGTCGGACGGACCTTTGAAAAGGACGGAACCAAGTCGGGACGCATCGTACGTGACGCTTGTGCCGAGCTTGTCCGGCGGATCAGGGAGCTCGACCGGCTCCTCGGATCGGAACGACCCGACGGAGCAGAAGAGAGGATGGAGCGGCTGCGCCGCCTCATCCGGATCAACTATGCCGAAAGCGACGAAACGGCCCATCCGAAGGTCGCCTCCTTCGGGATCGTGCCGTGTCTGGATGCCGTCGAGGACCTGCAGAAGGCCCGCGGAGCCGACGAACTCCTGCCGATCCTCACGCTGCTCTTCCGAAAGATGAACGCACTCTTTCTCAAGAGCGGCCTGGAGCTCCCGGAAAACTGATTCAAACGGACAATTCGCGTCTTATCGCGACAGTTGAGCACAATTGAGCGCAATTGACACGTATTCACCGAAAAAAAAGGGCCCACCAATGGAAAACGCCTCCGTCTTGCCGATGCATGCACGGAGGCGTCGTCCTTCAGGGAGGCGGAAGGAATCAGCGCTTGATCTTGTCGATCTCGCGGGTGAGCTTCGCAATCACTTCCTCACGGGCCTTCTTGTCCTTTCTCTCCTGGTCACGGTCCATCTTGTCGAGGAAACGCTCCACCGTACCGATCAATTCATCACGCGCGCGACGATCCTTGAGTTCCTGATCACGGCTCTGCTGACCGATCAGCTTGGCGACTTCGTCGATGATGTCGCGCTTGATTTCAAGCAGTTCACGATCGCGCTCGAACGCCTTCTTGTCGAGCATCGCCTGCACCTCGCGCAGGATCTCCTTCTTGAAGTCTTCTCTGAAACGTCTGGCGTCGAGCGAATTGATGATGTCGGTGATGTCCATGACCATGACTCCTT
>CAJMRV010000052.1 GCA_905215795.1 uncultured bacterium
TTGTTTTCCTTGAAGATCATCACGCCCCCTCCTTTTTTCCAAGCAGTTCGATGGCGAGTCCGGCGGCGCGGGCGTTCGTGGGCGCCACCCAGGCGCCCGCCTCCGAGAGGAGGCGCACGACGCGGCCGTACCCCTGGGGATCGGCCAGGGCGCCGCACACGTGCACGACGACCTGAAGCCCCGGCCTTGCCGAAAGCACGCTCCGCACATCGCGTGCGAGCACCTCCGCCGCATCATCGGCTACGCCGTAGCCGAGCACGACGTCCGCGAGAAGAACGGCCGTCGCGGGCTCGAGTGCCGCCTTCATGAAGGACGCGCTGCGGGACTCGGGGTCGATCATCGGATGAGGACGCCCCACCGTGAAAGCGTCGGCACCGGCGTCGAGAATGAGATGGCCCGCGGGCCACTCCCCGGGCTTCTCCGCCTCCAATGCGTCCACGGTTTCAAAGCCCGCCGCACGCAGCATCCCGAGGGTCTCCCCGGCGAAGGTGCCGCCGCAATAAACGCCCCTGATGAAACGGGCGCCCAGGGGAAGACAGGCGCCCTCCCCGTTTCCTCGGGCGGGAGGCACGGTCCTGAAGTCGGGACGGGCGGCGCAGCAGAGTTCGAGCGCCGTCAGGACGGCCGATTCGAGCGTATGGGCGGCGTGCACGTTGTCAGGAAGTGATTCGTAAAGGGACCTGTCCGCTCCGGGGAAGCAGGCGACGACCGGCTTGACGGCCAGCTCGAGACGTTCGCAGAGCGCCTCGAGGGCGCCCTCGCCCGGGGCTTTCGAAATCACGACGACGACCCTGGTCCCGGGATCCTCTTCGAGAAGGTCGACCGCACGGACCATCATCAATGCGCCCACGGCGTCCTGAAGGTCGCGTCCTCCCACGCCGACGGCCTGGGAGACGCCCGAGCCCGCGTTGGAAACCAGACAGGCGACCTCCTGGAGCCCCGAGCCGGAGGCGGCGGCGATTCCGACGGGACCGCGCGCGAGCGCGTTGGAAAAGCCCAGGCCGACGCCGTCGATGAAGGCGGACCCACAGTCGGGCCCCATCATGAGGAGGCCCTTTGAGAGGGCCTTCATCTTCAAGGCCACTTCGTCGGAAAGCGGCACGTTGTCGCTGAAGAGGAAGACGTGGCGGCCGGCATCGAGTGCGATGCGCGCCTCACGGGCCGCATGGGGCCCCGGCACGCTGATCGAGACGAGCGGGCTTTCGGGATGCCGGGCGAGCACGTCGGCGAGGTCCGCGGATGCCTCCGCCCCTCCCTTTTGGCGCGTCCCCAGACCGGCGAGGAGCTCCCGGACGGCGCCGAGAAGCGCTTCGGGCGTCGGCGCCCCGGGGCCCTCCACGCCGAGCGCGGCGATGATGTCCGAAGACGAGGCCGCGCGGCCGGTCATCTCAAGGAGGCCCGCCTCCTCCAGAAGGCGCTTGTTCATCGGCGTGCCCATCATGACGGCCGCACGGGCGGGCTCGACGCCGAAGCGCCGTGCAAGCGAACGGGCGAGGCCCATGAGCACGGCCGAGTCGTGGTATCGGTTTTCAAGGACGGCGTTGACTCTCATGTCAGACCTCCAGTTCGGATGCGAGGGCGAGGACGGCCTCCTCGAAGGGCTTCAAGGGCGTGACGGCCATGCCGGCCCCCACCATACCCACGCCGGGGCGTCGCGCGGCGATGGCCGTGTCGAGCACGGGCGTGAGGCCCGTCTCGACGACGGCGAGCGCGTCGATCCCGAGGGGCGTCCCCCGGAAGTCCATTGCGGGAATCGGGAAGCGTTCGTTCACGCCGCAGGCGGTCTTGTACGCATTTTCAGTCGTCCTCCTCGCAATCGACGCATCGGTGCGGCCGAAGAGGCGGACTATCGCCGGAGCGGCCGCCATGGCCGAGCCCCCGAAACCCGCCGTCTCCATGATGGCGCTGTCGCCGATGTCGGGATTGGCGTCCGAGGCCGTCCTTCCCGGGAAGAACAGCCCGTCGACCATGGGTGCGGGCGCCGTGAACCATCGCCCCGGCAGACCGCTGATGCGGATCCCCGTCTCCACGCCGTTCCTCGCGATCGCCGTGACGATCGACGAACCCCTGACGCCGTCGCCGGCGTCGGCGATCAACTTGGCGGCGCCCATGGCGAGGTTGAGGAAGAACTGGTCGTTGCCGACCGACATGAAGCGGATGACCTCGGCGGCGCGGGCGCCCGCGCGCCGGACGACGGCCGCGGCGGTGCGCTTGATGAAGAGCGACGTGGAGGCGATGTTCCTCATGTGGAGTTCGTCGCCCATGGCGAGCGCCTCCGCCATGAGGGGAGTGAGTTCGACGGGGCCGTCTTTCATGAGGACCTCATGGAAGACCGGCGCGAAGACGTTCTTGATCCAGTCCAGACGCGCGATCGTGGCCGGGTCGTACTCGCCGAAGCGCAGTCCCACGCCCTGGCCCTCGCTCACGTTGACGTAGGCGCGGCGGCCGGAAGCCCGGTCCTCGAGCACCCACACGGGCATCGAAAAGGAGGTGAGCCCCGTCATGGGACCGACGGCCGAATGCGCGTGGCAGGGCTCGAAGCGGACCGCCCCCGCGGAGGCGATCGCCACGGCGGCGGCCGGGTCGGCGGCGAAGCCCTCGTTGATCAGGGCGCAGCAGACGGCGCCCTTCATCGGGGCGCACATCGATTCATAGTCGATCGGCGGCCCCGCGTGCAGGAAGAGCTCCGGGGACATCCCCGGGACGACCTCCGAGGCGGGGGCGATATCGACGAGGACGGGATCGGCCGAGGCCATCCCTTGGAGTGCGGTCTTGTTGGCGGTCAGCATGTGGTCATCCGAACAGGTGCATGAAGGTCCTGCAGGCGTTGCCCACGCCGTTGGCCCCGAGCAGGATCGTGAGGGCGACGACGATGAGCCCCGCGGCGTTGGCGACGGGGCCGTTGGCATGCTCCCCGAGGAGGCGCCGGTCATTGGCCACCACGAGGATCAGGACGGTGATGAAGGGGAGGAAGAGGCCGCTCGTGGCCTGGGCGAGCATGACGATCTCGAGCGGACTGCGGCCCGACCAGGCGAGCACGGCCCCGAAGAGGATCGCCGCGAGGGCGAGCGCGTTGGCGGGGAGTCCGTCGGGGCCGCCGCGGAAGTTGAAGACGCTCGCGGAGATGCTCTTCAACGTGAAGGGGACGGCGATTGCGGAGGAGAGGCCCGCCGCGAAGAGCCCGACGTCGCCGAAGACGCGGGCGGACCGGCCGAGGACGGGTTCGAGGGACTGCGTGAAGGCGAGCGCGGGGTTCCCCTTCACGGCGCCGCCGTAAAGGAGCGTCGCCGCGGTGACGACGAGCGCGATCGTGATCAACCCGCCCACGGAGATGTTCAAAAGGATGTCGCGGCGCGCTTCGCCGAGATGCTCCGCGCCGCGCCAGCGTGCCTTGGTGGTGATCGAGTGGAGGATCAGGTTGATGCCGATCAGCGTGGTTCCGACGAGCGCGAGCGCGGTCATGCCGGCCCCGTCGGGGATCGAGGGGACGAGTCCCCGGGCGACGGAGGCCGCGTCGGGGCGCACGAAGAACATGGTGAGCACGAAGATCAGGCCCATGAGGCCCACGAAGAACTTCATGACGGCCTCGAACGAGCGCATCGAGCGCATGAAGGTGACGACGAGGACGACGGCGGTCATCAGGAGGACGATCCAGCGCCGGTCCACGCCCGCCGCGTCGGCGAGCCCGAGCGAGCCCCCGGTGAGGTTGCCCGCCTGGAAGGCAAAGCAGATGGTGAGGACGGAAAGGAGGATGAACCCGCGGATCAGGAGGCTCCACCAGCGGCGTCCCGGGAGCACGCCCGCGGAGGCCTCCACGAGGTCGCGCCCGCTCACGAGCGAGATGCGCGCCGCGGTCTCCATGAGGAACATCAGCGAGGCGACGGCGAAGACGGCCGCCCAGAGGAGCGAGAACCCGAAGGCCGCGCCCGCCTTGGTCGACACGATGATCGTGCCCGGCCCGATGAACGCGCTCGTGATGATCGCGGCCGGTCCGGCCGATCCCGTCCATTTCGAGAGGAACCCCATGCCATCCTTCCTTCATGCCCCGGACGAAACGCCGGGGTGTCGCCGTCGACGCGCCCCCGGCGGGAATCCGCTCCCAAGGACGCGTCCATCCCTTCATTATTCCCTTTTCAAGGGATTTCTTCACTAATTCAAAAGGGTTAAACCCACGGGGGAGCAAAAAAGGGAGGCGTCCACCGACCGGGACGCCTCGGGCGGAGGCGGCGGGAAAGGACGAAGGAGAAGGTCTTTGCCGCGGGGATGTTCGGGCGGCGCGGGAACGGCACCCCTGAAAAAACAAAACCCGACCCGGAGAGAAAACTCCCCGGACCGGGTCCGTCTCCACTGAACGGGGCGCATCGCGCCCCTTCAGAGGGAATTATTTGTTCGAGCAGCCGCAGGAGCCGTCGCCGTGACCATGGCCGTTGCCGTGGCCGTGGCCCTTCCCACCGCAACCGCATTCATGATCATGATCGTGGTGTCCGCCACAGCCGCAACCACCTTCGTGATTGTGACCGTGACCCTGGCCACCACATTCGCATTCATGATCGTGGTCGTGATGTCCACCGCAGCCACAGCCGCCTTCACCATGTTCATGACCGTGACCATGGCCACCACAGCCACACGAACCATGTTCATGGTCGTGATCGTGATGTCCGCCGCAACCGCAGCCACCTTCGTGACCGTGGCCGTGGCCTTCGACGGAACAGCCGCAAGAACCACCTTCGTGGTCATGGCCGTGACCATGGCCGTGGCCGCCGCAACCGCAGGAGCCTTCACCATGTTCGTGGTCGTGACCGTGGCCATGACCGCCGCAACCGCAGCCGCCGCCGTGACCATGACCGTGGCCGCCGCAGCAGCCCTGCTTGATCACGACTTCGTCGAATTCGGCTTCGACTTCCTCGACGGAAAGGCCGATCATCTCGAGCATCTTGCGGATGTTGGCGGAGGGAAGCAGGGAGAAGCCCTCTTCCGTGCGGCCCACGCGCACGCCGCGGCTGATCAGCGCGGCGGCGGCCTCACGCATCGTGTCGAGGTCGCCGGTGACCGAGTAGATGGTCTCGACGCCCGGACGGACGACCCAGAAGCCGCCCTTTTCGTCGACGAACACGTCGTTGAGCTGGAGCGGACGATGTTCCTCGACCTTCACTTCGATGCGGCCCTCGGGCGTTTCAAAGGCGTCGCCCCATTCGGCGCGTTCGCCGGTGGTGAGGACGAGAACGCTGGCGCGTTCGAGGATCGGCGCCGCGGGACGGGCGTCGGAAGGAAGCAACTTGGTGAAAGTCGTCATGATCGTTTCCTTAAAGTTTGAATGGCTTTTATCGTTACGCCCACTAGGCGCGGATGTGTTCTTCATTTTACCCCGAACCGGGCCTTCATGGCGTCACCGCGCGGTCGAGTGCGTCGGAAAGTCGGTCGACCGCGACCACGTCCAGCCCCTCGATGGGCTGCTTGGGTGCGTTGGCCCTCGGGATGATCGCGCGCGAGAAACCGAGCTTGGCCGCCTCGCGCAGGCGTTCCTGACCGCGGGGGCTCGGACGGATCTCCCCGGAGAGGCCCACTTCGCCGAAGAGGATCACCCCGCGGGCGATCGGCTTGTTGGTGAAGCTCGAGTAGATGGCCGCCAGGAGCGCGAGGTCGCTCGCGGTCTCGGTGATCTTGACGCCGCCCACGGCGTTGACGAAGACGTCCTGGTCGAAGAGCGCCACGCCGGCGTGCCGGTGGAGCACCGCGAGGAGCATCGAGAGGCGCTGCGCGTCGAGGCCGACGGCGAGGCGCCGGGGCGTCGGGAGGTGCGTGGCGTCGACGAGCGCCTGGATTTCCACGAGGAGCGGACGCGTGCCCTCCTGCGTGACGAGCACCGAGGAGCCTGGCACGTTGGCCTTGTATTCCGACAAGAAGATCGCCGAGGGGTTGCTCACGCCCCGCAGACCGTGGTCGGTCATCGCGAAGACGCCCAGTTCGTTGACGGCGCCGAAGCGGTTCTTGAACGCGCGCACGAGGCGGAAGTTGGAGTGCTGGTCGCCTTCGAAGTAGAGCACCGTGTCGACGATGTGCTCGAGCACGCGCGGACCGGCGAGGCTCCCCTCCTTGGTGACGTGGCCCACGAAGATGAGCGTCGTGCCGAGGCTCTTGGCGATGCGGGTGAGGCGTGCGGCGCACTCCCTCACCTGGGAGACCGAGCCCGGGGCGCTGTCGAGCGCGCTCGAGAAGATCGTCTGGATCGAGTCGATCACGACGAACTCGGGCTTCTTGGATTTGATCACCTCCTCGATCTTCTCGAGCTCGATCTCGCTCATGAGGACGAGCCCCTTGGGTTCGAGCATGAGGCGGCGGGCGCGGAGCGCAATCTGGGAGGGACTCTCTTCGCCCGAGACATAAAGACCGCGGCGGCCGGCGGCGACGAGGCGCGCCATCACCTGCAGGAGGAGCGTGGACTTGCCGATCCCGGGGTCGCCGCCGATCAGCGCGACGCACCCGTTGACGAGACCCCCGCCCATGACGCGGTCGAACTCGCCGATGCCGGTGAGCGTGCGGGGGACCTCCTCGACGTTCACCTCGGAGAGGTCCTGGAGGGCGCCCGAGACGTCGACGAAGCCGCGCCCCACGGGGGCGGCCGTGGCGTTGGCGAAGCGGGCGGCGGCGCCGCCGCCCTGGGCCACCTTGAACTCCTTCATCGTGTTCCAGGCCCGGCAGTGGGGGCACTGTCCCTGCCAGCGCAGGGCGGTTCCGCCGCATTCGGTGCAGACGTATTCAACGCGGGCTTTCTTTCCAATCGCCATGAATGAGGGTCCTTATGGGTTCGTGTTGTCTTCTTCGGATTCGGATGCGACGACGGGGCCCGAAGGCCCCGTCAGCTCCACCCCTTATTTAAGCACGAGGGGCACCCGGCGCGCGAGCGCGCACATGAGTTCGTAGCCGATCGTCGAGCAGGCCTCGGCGACGCGGTTCACGTCGAGGTTCTTGCCCCAGAGTTCGACGACGGAGCCGAGTTTGGCCTCGGGGATGTCCGTGACGTCGATCTCGAGCATGTCCATCGAGACGGCGCCCACGAGCGGCGCGATGCGGCCCTCGACCCAGGTCGGGGCCCCGTCGGGCATCGTGCGGGGATAGCCGTCGGCATAGCCGCACGCCACGACGGCGATTCGCGAGGGGCGCTTGGCCACCCAGCGGCTCCCGTAGCCCACGGCCTCGCCGGGGGCGATCTCCTGGACGGCGATGATCTTCGCGGCGAGCGTCATCGCGGGGATGATGCCGAGCTCGGCGGAGGTGACGTGCGAGTCGGGGCTCACGCCGTAGAGCGCGACGCCGGCGCGCACGGAGGCGCCGCCCACTTCGGGGTGCCAGAGGATCGCGGCGGAGTTCGAAAGACACGAGGCGCGGTGCTCCTTGTCGAGCACGGTGAGGCGCTTGAGCTGCTCGTGCACGGAGACGGGCTTCTCACCGAGATAGCTCGGTTCGGCGTTGGCGAAGTGGGTGACGATCCCCTCGACCGAAAGGCCGGGGATCGAATCGAGTTCGGCGAGCACGGCGGGGACCTCCTCGGGACGGAAGCCCAGGCGGTTCATGCCGGAGTTGACCTTGACGTGGGCGCGCACGTTCGTGAGCGGCTCGGCCTTGAGGAGTTCGATCTGCCAACGGCTGTGCACGACGGTCTCGACGTCGAGCTCCTGGAGGCGGGGGATGTCGACCGCTTCGAAGAAGCCCTCGAGGAGGAGGATCCTCTTCGTCCACCCGCTGTTGCGGGCGCGGCGGGCGTCGGTGAGGTCAATGGTGGCGATGCCGTCGGCTTCGGCGAAGCCCTTGACGGCGTTTTCAAGTCCGTGGCCGTAGGCGTTGGCCTTGACGACGGCCCAGACGGCGCGGTCGCCGGCGAGCTGCCGGACGCGTCGGAGGTTGTGAGCGAGCGCTTCGAGATCGATTTCAGCGTATATGGGACGGGGCACTTTCAGATGGTCCTGGTTTGTTTTTGTCGGCGAGCGGGCCCCGGCGGGGCCTCGCGGTCGTCCACTCTGTGTCGAAGAAAAGAGGCGCCTCGAGCAGGGAGTCCGGGGGATGCGTCTCTCACTGAAAAACGACTATTCTAGCAAAAGGCGCCCCGGCCTTTGATAGGTCTTAAGTCCTAGACGCAGGCGGCTCCGACCCACTCCGGGGGACGGGATTTCTCTCCTCATTTGACCGGCGGCCCGTCTGCTATACTCAAACAATTCCCGGAAAGCGTCCTCCCCCTGTGGAGGCGGCCACTTTCCGCTGGTCGTGCCGGAACACGGGGATGCCCCGCCGCGCCTGATGTTGCAGGCCGCTGACGTTTCCGGCGGTGTTGAATTTTCCCGACGCATCTCACAAAAGAGAAGGCGCCCGAATGAATACATGAAACGCGGTTTTTACACGATCCTGACGGCTCAGTTCCTGTCCTCCCTCGCAGACAATGCGCTCCTCATCGCGGCCATCGCGCTTCTGGGGACGCTCGGAGCCCCCGAATGGATGACACCGCTTCTCAAGCTCTTCTTCGTGATCAGCTACGTGGTGCTCGCGGCCTGGGTCGGCGTCTTCGCGGACTCCATGCCCAAGGGCCGCGTCATGTTCTGCACGAACTGCCTGAAGTTCGCGGGCTGCCTGCTCATGCTCTTCGGCTCCCACCCGCTGCTCGCCTACGCGATCGTGGGCATCGGCGCGGCCGCCTACTCGCCCGCGAAGTACGGCATCCTCACGGAACTCCTCCCGGCGCGGCTCCTCGTCGTCGCCAACGGCTGGATGGAGGGCCTCACGGTGATCTCGATCATCCTGGGCGTCGTCTTCGGGGGCGTGCTCATCCGTCCCGACGTCGCCGCGACCTTCATCCACACCTTCCACTTCGACTGGTTCGGCATCGAAAACTTCGCGCAGGCCGCCATCTTCGTGATCGCGTTCGTGTACCTCGCCGCCTCGCTCGTCAACCTCTTCATCCCCGACACCGGCGTGCGCTACGTCAAGCAGCACCTCGCCCTCGTCCCGACGCTCAACATCTTCATGAAGAGCTGCAAGCTCCTCTGGACGGACTCGCTCGGACAGATCTCCCTCTCGGTGACGACGCTCTTCTGGGGCGCGGGCGCCGTGCTCCAGTTCCTCGTGCTGAAGTGGTGCGACCACGCCCTCGGCATGAACCTCTCGGAGGCCTCGATCATGCAGGCCGTCGTGAGCATCGGCGTGGCGATCGGCGCCGTGATCGCCGCCGCGTGCGTCCCCCTGAAGAAGTCCCTGAGCGTGCTCCCCATGGGGATCATGATGGGGCTCCTCGTCCTGGGGACCTCCTACTTCCACGCCTCGCTCGTGCCCGACGTGAGCTACTCCTTCTTCGGCTTCTCGATCCACCTCGCCACGCTCATCGCCGCCTTCATCATGGTGCTCGTGGGCATCTGCGCGGGGATCTTCGTCGTCCCGATGAACGCACTGCTGCAGCACCGCGGGCACGTCCTCATGAGCGCCGGGCGCTCGATCGCCGTGCAGAACTTCAACGAGAACCTCTCGATCCTCGTCATGCTCGGGCTCTACTCGCTCATGATCATGGCCGACCTGAGCGTCCCGACGACGATGTTCGTCTTCGGCCTCTTCGTGGCCGTGTCGATGGCCTTCGTGATCCTCAAGCACCGCCGCAACCAGGCGCGCTGCGACACGATGCACCTGATCGGCGAGAAGACCCGCCACAAGGAGGCGGTCTGAGGGAGGCGCACTGAAGGAGCCTCCCGCTCCCACACCACACGGCCCGCGGGGTGTCGAACCCACAACGACGGGCCATGGCGAAAGAGGCGCTCCGCTTGATGCGGAACGCCTCTTTTTGACCCAAATTCCCGCCTACTAGATACACTTTTAGGCGGGTAATGGGATCTCGAGTTT
>CAJMRV010000053.1 GCA_905215795.1 uncultured bacterium
GGGCCGGAGGGCCCCCTGGATGATTAATCGGGTTGTTAATACCCCCATCGGGCTAGTATGGGTAAAAATGGCGCAAACTAGGTAGTGGAAATCCACTAGAAAAGCGAACAAACCCCAGTAAACTAGGTACTTTGACGCCCTTGTCAATTTGGGTTATTAAATGTAAACTCGAGTAATGATTTGCCGGAAAAGGCAGGTCACGTGTAGACGAACCTACATTGAAATCCAAAGACCAAAGGAGATAATTATGACGTCTGAAAATCCGTCATTAAATCAACCCCGGGAAAAGATCGGAATCGGCGCCTATGTTTCATTGATCATGGCTATCGTCTTCTTCTCCGGCCTAGCCGCCTCCACCCACTGGTGGGGCATCTTTGACTTCACCACCCTGAACGGCAGCTTCGGCAAGGTCGTGGCCTCCGTTTCCGGCTCGGGCGACACGATGCACACCGTCATGTCGAACCTGCGCGGCAAGGGCGGTTCCGGTGCCATCGACGGGTTCGTTTTCGCGTTCACCCTCGCACCGACCGTGATGTTCGCCCTCGCGATGATCACGATCTTCGAACACTACGGCGCCCTCAAGGCCGCCCGCGTGCTCCTCAATCCCATCCTGCGTCCCCTGCTCGGCATCTCCGGCGCGACCTCGCTCGCCCTGATCGCCTCGCTGCAGTCGACCGACGGCGGCGCCGCCCTCACGCGCCAGCTCAAGGACGCCGGTGAGCTCGACGACAAGGAGCTCACCATCTTCGCCACGTTCCAGATGACGGCCGACGCCCCGATCACGAACTTCCTCGGTTCGGGCGTGATCCTCTTCGGCCTGACGACCGCCGCCGGTGAACTCGCCGTTCCCCCGCTGCTCGGCGCCTGCCTCGGCATCATCCTGCTCGGCAAGGTCTTCGCCGCCAACGTCATGCGCTTCGGCCTGTACCGCTTCACGAAGTAACCAGGTCCCCAGGAACGTAAAAAGAAAAGATTTAGGAGTGCATTATGTCTGCTGAACAAACCCAATCCAAACCCATGATCACCGACGTCTTCGTCAAGGGTGCCGTCCAAGGCTGGAAGATCGCGACCGGTTCGACGATCCCGAACGTCATGATGGCCTTCGTGATCATCAAGATCCTCCAGCATTCGGGTCTGCTGGCCATCATCGGCAAGGTCTTCGCCCCCGTCATGGGCCTCTTCGGCCTGCCCGGCGAAGCCGCCACCGTTCTTCTGGGCGGCTGGATGAGCATGGGCGGCGGCGTCGGCGTCGCCGTGGCCCTCTTCGACCAGGGCGCCATCAACGGCACGCACGTCGCCATCCTCTGCCCGGCCATCTACCTGATGGGCTCGCAGGTCCAGTACCTCGGCCGCTGCCTGGGCGTCATCGGCGTCCGCGCCAAGACGATCCTCCCGATCATGAGCGTGCCCATCATCACCGCGATCCTCGCCATGATCGTGATGCGTTTCATTGTCTAAGGAGAAAAGAAAGAATATGTTGGAATCCTATCTGAAGGACCTCGCTGAAATCGTTAATTTCGACAGCGGCTCGCACAACCAGGCCGGCGTCACCCACGCCGCCGAGATCATGAAGCGTCACTTCGAGTCCATCGGCTTCAAGGCCGAGCTCGTGGACCTCGGTCCGGCCGTCGGCAAGGGCATGATCGCCACGAACAAGCCCGATGCCGAGAAGTACGACATCATGTTCAACGCCCACCTGGACACCGTCTTCCCCGACGGCACCGCCGAGAAGCGCCCGCTCAAGCGCGTCGGCGACCACATCATGGGCCCGGGCTGCGTTGACTGCAAGAGCGGCGTGATGTCGATCTTCTACGCGATCAAGAACGCCCGCAAGGAGGACCTCGACCGCCTCGCCATCGTCGTCGCCTACAACCCCGACGAAGAGACCGGCTCCGTGCACTCCAAGAAGTGGCTCGGTTCGATCGCCGCCAAGTGCAAGCGCGCCCTCGTCTGCGAAGGCGCCCGTCCCAACGGCGAACTCGTCCGCTCCAGGAAGAGCTCGGCCACCTGGAAGGTCGTCTTCCACGGCGTCGGCGCCCACGCCGGCAACAACCCGAAGGAAGGCCGCTCGGCCATCCTCGCCGCCAGCCGCTTCGTCATTGAAGTCTCCAAGCTCCAGGACCTCGACGGCACGGGCGTGAGCGTCAACGTCGGCGTGATCCAGGGCGGCAGCGCCGCCAACGTCGTCGCGGACCGCTGCGAGATCGTCATCGACACGCGCCGCTGGACCGACGAGTCCGGCCGCGAAGTCGACGAAGCCATCCAGGCCCTCATCAAGAAGGACTGGGGCGACGGCATCACGGTCGAAGGCGAACGCCTCTTCCTGATTCCGGCCATGCCGTACTCCGATGCCACCAAGGAACTCGCCGGCCAGATCACCGAAGCCGCCCGTCAGGTGGGCTTCGAACCGACCTGGATCGACGCGGGCGGCGGCTCCGACGCGAACCACATCGCCGCGATGGGCATTCCGGTGCTCGATGGCGTGGCTCCCGCGGGCGGCTGCTTCCACACCGACAAGGAGTATCTGCGCATCGACACGATCGAAGAACGCACCAAGATGCTCACCAAGTTCCTCAGCCTGATCTGATGAACTGACCGAGCCTGAAGGCGCCACGGCCTCCTCTTCCCTCAGAGGCCGCGGCGCCTTCTTCATTTCCGGCCCTCCGCCGGGGCGCGCCCCGGCCGGAGTCCGTTAGAATAGGTTCTTTCGACGGAGTCCTTCTTGAAGGGCTCCTTTTTCAAATCCATCAAGGGGTGCACACGAGCGTGAAGCGTTACGAGAACAAGGAGGCCGTCCTCAAGGAGGTCTTCGGCTACAGCGGGTTCAAGGGCTTCCAGGG
Source organism: uncultured bacterium (assembly GCA_905215795.1). Classification (GTDB taxonomy): domain Bacteria; phylum Pseudomonadota; class Gammaproteobacteria; order Burkholderiales; family Burkholderiaceae_F; genus Sutterella. The sequence continues at coordinate 2,841 of CAJMRV010000053.1, forward strand.
GGAGGTGATCGAACACGTCCTCGCCGGGGGCGACGCGCTCGTGCTCATGCCCACCGGGGGCGGCAAGAGCCTCTGCTACCAGATCCCCGCGCTGCTCATGGACGGCGTCACCGTCGTCGTCTGCCCGCTTCTGAGCCTCATGCAGGACCAGGTCGTCGCGCTCGAGGCGACCGGCGTGAGCGCCGCCTACATGAACTCCACCCAGACGCAGGAGGAGTTCGAGGAGGTCCGCTCCAAGCTCCTCTCGGGGGCGATCGACATCCTCTACCTCTCCCCGGAACGCCTCACCCAGCCGGGCACGCAGAACCTGCTCCGTCAGGTGGGCGTGAACCTCTTCGCGATCGACGAGGCCCACTGCGTGAGCGAATGGGGGCACGACTTCCGTCCCGAATACGGGGAGCTCTCGCTCATGAAGGAGCTCTTCCCGGAGGTGCCCAGGCTCGCCGTGACCGCCTCCGCCGACGAGCGCACCTGCGCCGAAATCCACGAGAAGCTGCTCCTCAACGCCAAGGACTACAAGACGAGCTTCGCCAGGAAGAACCTCTTCTACCGCGTCGTCGAGAAGAAGGGCCTCAAGAAGCAGCTCGTGCACTTCATCAAGACCGAACACAAGGGCGAGTGCGGCATCGTCTACTGCTCCTCGCGCCGGAAGACCGAGGAGCTCGCCGAACACCTCCGCTCCGAGGGGATCAAGGCGCTCTGCTACCACGCCGGCCTCACCCAGGAGGAGCGCAGCGTCAACCAGCAGCGCTTCCTCGTCGAGGACGACCTCGTCATGGTCGCCACCGTCGCCTTCGGCATGGGGATCAACAAGCCCAACGTGCGCTTCGTCGCCCACGTGGACATGCCCAAGTCCCCGGAGGCCTACCTCCAGCAGATCGGCCGCGCGGGCCGCGACGGCCTGATCGCCGACGCGTGGATGGCCGTGGGCCTCACCGACGCGATGTCGGCGTGCTACCTGATCGACCAGAGCGAGGCCGACGAGCACTACAAGGAGGTCCTCCACCAGAAGCTCCGCTCGATGATGCGCCTTGCGGAAACGGGCGGGTGCCGCGAACAGGCGCTGCTCTCCTACTTCGGGCAGACCTCGGGCCCCTGCGGGCACTGCGACAACTGCCTCTCCAAGCCCGACGTCGAGGACGTCACGCGTCCGGCCCAGAAGCTCCTCTCGTGCGTGTACCGCGTCCAGCAGAAGTCCCGCACGAGCTTCGGCGCCAACCACATCATCGACGTGCTCCGCGGCTCCATGACCGGGAAGGTGCGCGACTGGAACCACCACGAGCTCTCGACCTGGTCGATCGGCAGGGACTGGTCGCAGGCGCGCTGGCGCCGCCTCGTGCGCGTGCTCCTTGCAAACGGCTACCTCTGGATCGACACCGTCAACAACAACGTCCTGAGGCTCGGCCCGGACGTGATGCCGCTCCTGAAGGGGCAGGCGAGCCTCTCGATGCGCGTCTCCGAGGAGAAGGAGCCCGTGAGGAAGGTCTCGGGGAACCCCTGGGACGAACTCACCGGCGAGGACCGCGACGTCTACAACGACCTCGTGCTCTGGCGCAACCAGTTCGCCATGATCTCCAAGAAGCAGAAGTGGCAGATCCTCACGAACGCCACCCTGATCGAGATCGCCCAGACGCGTCCCACGAGCGAGTACGAGCTCGGCGGGATCCAGGGGATCGGCGCCTACAAGCTCGAGCACTACGGCCCGGACCTGCTGGCGATCGTCAACCGTTACCGGTGAGTCCCGGCCCGGATCAGGGAGGATGGAATGCAAAACGGCGGAGCTTCACACTCCGCCGTTTTTCTTTGAAACCGTCCGTCAGGCCTTAGGCGCTTCGCCGCCCGTCGTGGTGCGGCGCGGCTTCTGCTTCCTCTTGGAGAGGATCTTGTCGAAGAGCCAGTTGGGGATCATCCTGAGGATCTTGGCGAGCACGCCCATCTGCCAGGGGAAGACCGCGTAGGTCTTGTCGGCGAGGATCGCCTTCGTGCACTGGGCCGCGAACTCCTCGGGGGTGAGGATGAAGGGCATCTTGTAGGGATTCTTGGCCGTGAGCGGGGTCTTCACGAAGCCCGGACACATCGTCTGGACGAGCACGCCGCTCTTCTTCATCTCAACGCGCAGGCTCTCGCAGTATGTGATCACGGCGGACTTGCTCGCGCAGTAGGCTTCCGAGCCCGGAAGGCCGCGGATGCCGGCCACCGAGCCGATCCCGACGAGGCGGCCCGAGCCGCGCTTCTTCATCGGTTCGATGAACGGGTGGAAGGTGTAGGCCATCGAGAAGACGTTCGTCTTGTAGACGTCCTCGAGCGTGTCGAGGTCCTCGTAGTACTCGGTCTTCACGCCGTGGGAGATGCCCGCGTTGGCAATCACGATCGTGGTGCCCCCGCAGAGGGCCTCGAATTCGCGTGCGGCGGCGATGATCTCGTCCCTGACGGTCACGTCGGCGATGTAGGCGTGGTGCTTGGAGTGGTCGCCCGGCAGGGCGGCCATGACCGCCTCGAGCTTGTCGCGGTTGCGGGCCACGAGGCCGAGCGTGGCGCCGCGGCGGGCGAACTCGGCCGCGAGGGCCGCGCCGATGCCGCTCGAGGCGCCGGTGATGAATACGTTGAGCATTGGAGGAATCCTGATGGAAAGAAGAAAACGGCCCGAACTTTCTTCAGGCCGTTTTCATGGAATCAATGGTTTTCCGGTCAGCGGCCGCGGTCCTTGCGGACCAGGTCGACGAGGTAGTCGATGCAGGCCGTGGTGTCCTTGAGTCGGCCCACGAGGTCGGGACCGGTCAGGTAGCGGCCCGCCACGCCCACGCGCGGGGTGGCGTCCACGCCGTAGCTCTGCCAGAGCTGCGTGGCCTGCATGGCCTGGGAGTTGACCACGAACGAGTTGTAGGCGGCGTCCCAGTCCTCGCGCTTGATGCCGTTGGCGACCATGTACTTGGCGATGTCCTCGGGGGCCGTCTGGATCGTGAACTCGAAGGTCTGCTCGATCACCGCGTGGAAGAACGGCATGTGCAGTTCCTTGAGCTTGCCGAGGCTCTCGAGGGCGTAGTACGCCTTCACGAAGGGCACCGTACGGGCGTCCCAGGCGACCGGGCATTTGCGCACGGTGACGCCTTCGGGGAGATGCTCCTCCCACTCCTCGAACAGCTTGGCGAAGCGCAGGCAGTGCGGGCAGGTGTAGGCGAAGAAATCGACCACCTCGATCGAGTCGGCGGGCGTGGCCACGGCCGGGTCGACGATCAGGTACTGCTTGCCGGCCTCGTAGACGGGTGCGGCGAGGAGTCGGGTGGAGACGGAGGCGAGGGCCCCCGTGATGAGCAGGTCGCGACGGGAAATCATGATTGAAGGTCCTGTTTGATGGGTGTTATCGCGAGGTCAGGGCTTTTCCTTGAAGAGGATCGTCGAGTCGACGTCGCTGTCCTTGAGACGGGACTGGACGTTGAGGGCCTCCACACGGTCGGAGTAGGGGCCCACGAAGTTCCGCCAGAGTCCGTTGGACTTGACCGACTGGCAGAAAAGCCCGTGGTCGAACGAGAGCATGCCGCAGTTGTCGGCGGCGTGCTGCTCGTCCTTGAAGGCGCCGACCTGGAGCCAGTAGACCCGGCGGTCCTGGGCGGCGGCCTGTTGGGCATCGGGGCCGGCCTTGGCGATCACCGTCTTGATGGGATCGTCATCGGCGCCCGAGGCCGTGTTCTGGTTTTTGTTGAGGAGGTCGTTGGGATTGACGTCCCCGTTGAGCTTCTGGGCCGGATCGACGTCCGTCGTGACCGTGCCGACCTTTTCCATGAACGGGGACGGACCCAGTGCGAGGAAGTAGGCGGCGCCGGCGGCGACGGCGAGTCCGGTGACCACGCCGATGAGGAAGCCGGCGAAGCCAGAAGCGAATCGACTTGATGCCACGATGGTTTCTCCAGTCAGAAGGTTCGTTTACTCGTCTTCGCGACGAGCCATGTATTCAGGGGCCTCGATGCCGAGCAGCGCGAAGCCGTTGGCGAGCACGCGGCGGGTGGCGGCGAGCAGCGCGAAGCGGGCGTTGCGGGCGGCTTCGTCGTCGATCAGCACGCGTTCAGCGTTGTAGAACGTGTGGAACGTGGCGGCGAGGTCCTTCAGATAGTAACAAAGCGAGTGCGGGGCGTTGTCGCGCGCGGCGGCCTCGAGCACGGCGGGGTACTCGGCGATCTTGTTGATCAGGGCGCCGGACTGTTCGCTCTCGAGCGAGGACATGTCCACGCGGGCGAGTTCGGCGTCCGAGGGGACCGTGTAGCCGCGTTCGCCGGCGTTGGCGAACACCGAGCAGATGCGGGCGTGGGCGTACTGGAGGTAGTACACCGGGTTCTCGTCGCTCTTCTCGCGGGCGAGGTTGATGTCGAAGACGAACTCCGCGTCGGCCTTGCGGGAGACGAGGAAGTAGCGGGCGGCGTCGCGGCCGGCCATGTCGACGAGGTCGCGCAGCGTCACGTAGTTGCCCGAGCGCTTGCTCATCTTGACGGGTTCGCCGTCCTTCACGACGCTCAGCATCTTGTGGAGGATGTACTCGGGGAAGGTCACGGGGATTTTCAGGCCGAGCACGGAGGCGGCGGCCTGCAGGCCGCAGCGAACGCGGGCGACCGTGCCGTGGTGGTCGGAGCCCTGGATGTTGACGGCGCGGGAGTGGCCGCGTTCGAACTTGGCGATGTGGTAGGCGACGTCGGGCACGAAGTACGTGTAGGTGCCGTCGGCCTTCTTCATCACGCGGTCCTTGTCGTCGATCACGCCGAGGTCGGCGAAGTCGGTCGTCTTGAGCCAGAGGGCGCCGTCCTTCTCGTAGGTGCGGCCCGATTCGATGATGGCGTCGACCGTCTTCTTGACGCGGCCGTCCTTGTAGAGGGAGCTCTCGAGGTAGAAGTTGTCGAACTTCACGCCGAGCGCAGCGAGGTCGTCGTCCTGCTCGTTGCGCAGGTAGGCCACGCCGTAGCGGCGGATGTTCTCGACGTCGGAGAGGTCGCCGCTGGCTTCGACGACCTGGCCGTCGTGGGCCGTGAGCGGCTTCTTGGCGAGGTAGTCGCGGGCGATCGAATAGATGTACTCGCCGTGGTAGGCGTTCTCGGGGAACTCGATCTTCTCGCCCTGGAGTTCACGGCCTCGCAGCTCGATGGACTTGGCGAGGTTGCCGATCTGGACGCCGGCGTCGTTGTAGTAGAACTCGCGGGTGACGGCCCAGCCCTGGGTGGCGAGGATGTTGGCGAGCACGTCGCCGAGGGCGCCCTGGCGGGCGTGGCCGAGGTGGAGCGGACCGGTCGGGTTCGCGGAGACGAACTCCAGGAGGACGGATTCGCCTTCGTGGGCCTTGCTCTCGCCGTAGTGCGCGCCCGTCTCGAGGACGTTCCTGACGATGGCGAAGCGGGCCTTCGGGTCGAGGCGGATGTTGATGAAGCCGGGGCCGGCCACTTCGGCCGACAGGATCAGCGAATCCTCGCCGCGGCCGGCGAGCAGGGACTCGACGATCTGGTTGGCGATTTCACGGGGGTTCTTCTTCAACTGACGGGCCAGCTGCATGGCCACGTTGCAGGCGATGTCGCCGTGCTCGGGGTTCTTCGGGCGCTCGAGGGTGACGTTGGCGTCGGTGACGCCGAGGGCTTCGAGGGCCTTGGAGATTTTCTGAGCGATGGCTTCCTGGTGTTGAGCGAGCATTTTTTCTCTGGAAAAAAAGTTGTATATCTGTGAATGACTTGTCCCTGACAGTGTACTCGCTGTCAGAGAAGGACGCCCCGCCACGGGGACCTTTCAGTGGGGTCCCGCCTCCGGTGGCGCCGGCGTCCTTTCAATTGGGTTTCAGCAAGAGACGGCCGGCCTCAGGCGCGGCGCTTGTCCTTGGAGATGTAGGCGTAGGCCGAATGATTGTGGATCGACTCGAAGTTCTCGGCTTCGACGTGGTAGCTGACGATCCTCTCCTCGGCGTTCATGGCGGAGGCCATGTCGCGGATGAGGTCCTCGACGAACTTGGGGTTCTCGTAGGCGTGTTCCGTGACGTACTTCTCGTCGGAGCGCTTCAGGCGCGACCAGACCGGGCAGGACGCGGAGTCCTCGCAGAGGCGGATCTGCTCCTCGAGGCTGAACGGAGCGTCGGCCACGACGCGGGCGGTCAGGTGGGAGCGCTGGTTGTGGGCGCCGTACTTGGAGATCTCCTTGGAGCACGGGCAGAGGCTCGTGACCGGGGCGATGGTTTCCTGGACGACGTCGACGTCGTCGCGCGTGCCGTTGACGATCCAGCCGGCCTCGTAGTCCATCATGCTCTTGAGGCCGCTCACGGGAGCGGTCTTCTCGATGAAGAACGGGAAGTGCATCTCGAGCGTGCCTTCCTCGGCGTGGAGCGTCTCGAGCATGTCGAGCATGATCTCACGCATCTTCTGGGCGTTGAGCGGGGAGCCGTGGCGCTCCATCAGGGCGACGAAGCGGGACATGTGCGTGCCCTTCTGGTCGGCCGGGAGTGCGACGGTCATCGTGAACGTGGCGATCGTGTGGAGGGGACCCCTTTCGGATTCGACGACGACGGGCAGCTTCATGGAGCGGATGCCGACGCGGTCGATGGCGATGTTGCGAGAGTCGTGGGAGGATTGAACGTCGGGAAGAGAAGTCATTACCATATTGAATAAAAGCCGCGGGGGACCGGCCCTCGGGCGAAACCTTATCGAAGTATAGTTGATTGAACTATTTCGAAATCAAGACGTAGGCCCTCGTGTTTGGGGTCTCAATTGACGCGGACGAAACCTCGATCTCAAAGATGTGGAGCATATCTTACAAAACTAGCGCCCCCGCTGTCCAAATTCCGGCGCGGTTTCGGGCGTCCTCCCCGCTCCGGAAGATGCAACAAATCTTGAGCGGGACTTGTGAAAGCGCCTCCGAGGCCTCATATTAAAAGAAAGCG
>CAJMRV010000054.1 GCA_905215795.1 uncultured bacterium
CCTACTCGGGCAAGCTCGCCGACCTGATCCTGCCGGCGGCCTTCCACTTCGAGAAGTGGGGTCTCTTCGGCAACGGCGAACGCCGCACGCAGGGCTGGGAACAGCTCGTCCGTCCGGTGGGCGAGGCCCGCACCGACGTCTGGGCCATGCTCGAACTCTCGCGCCGCTTCAAGGTGCGCGACGTCTACGGCGAACAGCCCCTGAAGGGCGTCGAGGGCGACAAGCTCCCCGACGTGCTCGAAGGGATGAGGAAGCTCGGCTACAACGAGGACACCACGCTCTTCGACGTGCTCTTCGCCCCCAACGAGAAGAGGCAGGCCGTCTGGCCCGATCCCCTCTACAAGGACGGCATTAACGCGACCACCGAAGCGCTCGGCATGCCCTACTTCGTCGAGAAGGCCCTCTTCAACGAGTACCGTGAGTTCACGCTCGGCCACGGCCACGACCTCGCCGACTTCGACACGTACATGAACCCGGACGTCCACGGCCTCGTGTGGCCGTATGTGGACGGCAAGCAGACCTACTGGCGCTTCAATCCGAAGTACGACCCGTACGCCAAGGAAGGCGACCGCTTCTACGGTCCGCTCCAGAAGGAGCTCCCGAGGGGCGACCTCCACGGGGTGACCAATCCCGAGAAGGTGAGCCTGAAGGGCAAGGCGAAGATCTTCTTCCGTCCGTGGCAGGAACCCGCCGAGAAGCCCGATGCGAACTACGACCTGTGGCTCTGCACGGGGCGCATCCTCGAGCACTGGCACACCGGGTCGATGACGCTGCGCGTCCCGCAGCTCAAGTACGCCGCCGCCAAAGCCTACCTCTACATGAACCCGAAGGACGCCGCCGACCGCGGTCTCAAGCGCGGCGACCTCGCCGAGGTGACGAGCCGCCACGGCACGTGCCGCGCCTACGTCGAGACGGAGTTCCGCAACCTGATGCCGCGTGGTGCGACCTGGCTCGCCTTCTTCGACGAGAAGGCCATGGCCAACGCCGTCACGAGCCAGATCACCGACCCGCTCAGCAAGGAGCCCGACTTCAAGAAGACGGCCGTCAAGGTGAAGAAGGCGGCCTGATGGCCCCGGGGAGGCCCCGGCCTCCCCGATCCGAAGCATCATTCCGTCGCACCCCATCCGGAGATATGAACATGAACAAATTCCTGCGTCTTTCCCTTATCGCGGCCGTCCTCGTCCCCGTGGCCGCCTTCGCCGACCCGGACTTCGGGTCCATGAGGAACACCCACAAGGTGATGGAGGCCCCCAAGGCCATCCCGCACCCGATCGAACGCTACGTCCCGATCACCAACGAGACGAACTACTGCGCGATGTGCCACATCCCGGCCACGAGCCTGAAGCGCCAGCCGATCGAAACGCCGCTCACCCACTTCAACAAGAACGGCCTCGACGAACGCCGCTACGTGTGCACGATGTGCCACATGCCGATGGTCTCGCCGGAGAAGTGATCCACACACCAATTGGCGCATGACGTCGAAACGCCGCGGAATCCACCAGGGTTCCCGCGGCGTTTTGCATTGGAAAACAGGAATGAAGGCCGTCCGCCTCAGCTCGGCTCCCCGCGCGAGGGCTTCATGAACGCGACGCGGCAGGTCTTCCCGGGAAGGGCCGCGCCCTCGCCGATCGTCACCGGACAGCGCTGCTCGTCGGTGTAGCCCACCGTCTCCCCGTCGATGAAGTCGACGTCCTCCTCGATCACGTAGGCGGCGAGGTTGCCGAGGAACTCGCGTATCTCGCCGGGTTCCGCGTCGGCCTCGAGCACCTCGATCTCACGGTGTCCGAAGTCCTTCAGGCCGTATGTGTAGGCGGAGATGCTCCCCTCGGTCCCGTAAAGCCCGATCCACACGAGGTTGTAGACAGGGAAGAGCTCGTCATGGATCATCGAGGCGAACGTGCGGTAGAAGGCGGGTTCGATGATGGTGCCGCAGACATAGGCGCCGAGCGCCTCCGGAAGGGAGAGGAGCGAGCTCATGACCTTCACGAAGAGCACGGCCGTCTCCGTCTTCGAAGGGGCGGCCCCGTGGTTCTCCGGATTAGGGAGCACCGTCACCAAGAGGTGCGCCTTGTGGGAGGCCGCCGCGGCGCGGGCGCCGGGCCACAGGAAGTTGACGGCGGCCGCCTCGAGCGCCTCTCCGTTGGGAACGGGCGCCTCGATCGTGACTACGCCGACGAGGCATCCCCCGACGGAACCGAAGACGATGCCGGCGCCGCCGTCCTCCTCCTTGTCGTCCCTCGGGACGGGCTCGAATTGAACGCCCCATTCGCGCTTCAGGATGCCGGGGAAGGCGTCGGGTTCGACCGCCTCCGAGAGGAGCACGCTCCCCACGAAGAGGCCCGCCTGGGAGCGTTCCTCCCCGTCTTCTTCACGGGATGCGTCGTTACATGCGTCTTTCATGGTCGGGGACCTCCCTTCGTTTTTTATCTAGCAGCCGTTCTCCACCGGACCGGGACGGCAAGGGGGCGGAAAACGCCCCCACGGTGGAGAAATTAACCGCTCCCGCGGCCGTCTTCAACGAACAACGCATCCACGTCGCAGGAACCTCGGGTTATCACTCCCGCGATCGTGCCCCTTCAACTGCTATCCTGCAGGAACGGTCCCTCCGGAAAGACGGACGGACCTTCAGACACAAGGAAGACAAAGGAAAAGAACGAATCATGGAACTTCTGGAACAATGCCGGGCCTGGCACAAGGCGGGCGACTTCATGAAGATCGTCTCGACGATCGAGGCGCTCCCCGAAAAAGACCTCACCCCCGACCTCGAGTTCGAGCTCGCACGGGCCTACAACCACGTGGGCATGACCGCCCGTCCGATCGACACCGACTGGTTCGTCAAGGCCGTGGGGCTGCTCCTGAAGCTGCGTCCCATCCTCGGCGAAACCCACGACTGGCACCTCAGGGCCGGCCACGCCATGTTCTCGCTCGACAACCCGGGCCCGGCGCTCCACGAATTCCGCCTCGCCCTGGCGACCTTCCCCGACGAGGCCGACCCGGACCTGCTCGACGCCTCCCGCGAGGGGATCGCCACGCTGATCGAACTCTGTCAGGACTCGATGTACCGTCCGCGCCGCCCCTACGCCATGAGGGCCGCCACCGCCTGGCAGCGCTTCACGGAGAAGCGTCCCGAGCTCGAGCGCCTGCTTCTCGCCTCGTTTGACAAGCAGGCCTACCAACCCGCCCGCACCGCGCTCGAGGAGTTCCTCGGCGACGCCGTCCCGGGCGCCTTCGAGTTCGGCCGCGACAAGGGCCGCTTCGAAGTGGTCTTCCCCCTGAGCCGACCCCGCTCCCACCTCTCGATCATCGAGCACTTCATCAAGGGGCTCCCCGAAGAGGCCAAGGAGAACTGGGTCTTCCACGCCGGGCGCCGTCCGAGGACGGACTTCCAGATGGGCGTCAACAACCACAAGATCAGCGCCGCGGACGTGCTCTGCAGCCTCGAGCCCGCCAAGGGCGACGAGGACGGCCCCGCCCCCGAGGGCCGCTACGACATGACCCTCTACTGCCCGGCCCTCATCGTCGAGGAGGACGGAAAGAAGACGTACGTCAAGGAGGCCGTCGACGTCCTCTACCTCATCAACGACCTCACGCTCGGCGAGGCGGCCGCGTTCTGCCTTTTGAACAACGTCCGGCTCTCGATCGAGGCGCCCGCCGACGCCTTCCCGTTCTCGGAGATCCGCGAGCGCTTCGTCAAGCTCGGCCACAAGGCCGACTACGACATCGACGACCTCCTCGGGGAACTCACGCCCTACCGCTTCGAACCCGAGGACGACCCCGACGCTCCCATGCGCGCCGACGTCGTGACGGGCTGGACCCGCCATCCCGAATTCGTGGGCGGGCTCCTCGAAGGCGACGACACCCCGTTCGACGACCTGCGTTGGGCGGGCGTCGTGCCGGGCTACGTCCACTGGCCGATCGAGAACCCCGAGACCGCCAACCCGGCCGAAGTGTTCAAGAAGAACGAGGCCTTCGTCGAGGCGCTCGCCGCCGTCGCGGGGGACGCCTTCGAAGTCACCGGCGCGGCCGCCGGCCTGAGGCGCTGCTACGTGGACCTCACGCTCTGGGATCCCGAGGAGGCCTTCGCCCGCATCCGCGCCGTCTGTGCGGAGCACGGCATCGCCGATCCGGCCTTCCGCGGGTTCCGCGCCGACGCGCCCGACCTCGACCTTTCGGTCGAGAGGAACACCGAGGGCCGCACGCTCTCCTGACATGAAGCTTCATTCCGGACGTCCCGGGGCTTGATTTCCCCGCCCGGCGGGTCCTAGACTGGAGGTGAACCGAGGGGTTCCGAACCCCTCATCCACCCCATCCCACCAGCATCCTCCGGGAGGTCCGGCCATGACGACGATCACCAGCCTTCTCGACGCCGTGGGCTTCGACTACGGCCTCTTCCTCATCTTCGCGGGACTCTTCCTCGTCGCCGCGGCGGCCTTCGTGCGCCCCGTGCGCCCCATGAAGGCGCCCGGTCCCGAAGAGAGGGAGCCCGAATCCGGATCCGCGGAGGCCCCGCGCCTTCTCAAGGCGGGCCGCATCACCGCGTTCGTCCTCGGCGTCCTCCTCATTCTCTGCGGGCTCGCCGCAACGGTGATTCCGCCGAGTCTCTGAACATCGGGGAGACGCAGACGAACACGAACGGTCGGACTCGGTCCGCACCCCATGAATCCATGAATACGATAGGGGCCTGCATGTGAGTGCAGGCCCCTTTCCTCGTTCCTGATTGGTCGTTCTTGTTTGAACGTTCCGTCCCCCGGCGGACGACGCCGGCCCGAGGTCAGTCCGCGCGTTCCTTTGCGAGGAGCTCGGCTCCCTCGGTCGTCGCCCAGACGGCCGCCTCGACGCGGCTCTTCATGTCGAGCTTGTTCAAGAGATGCTTGACGTGGCCCTTGACGGTCCCGTCGGAGATGTTGAGTTCGCGGGCGATCATCTTGTTGGTCCAGCCCTCGGCGATCAGCCTCAGCACGTCGCACTCGCGCGCGGTGAGTTGGGGCGCCATGCTCTTGGCGGGGTCCTGGCGCAGGGAGGCCGTGAGGTACTCGAGCATGGAGGGGTCGACGAGGAGGCGGCCCTCCAGGCTCTGGCGGATGTTGGCGAGCATCATCTCGGGCTCCATGTCCTTCAAGAAATACCCGTCGGCGCCCGCCTGGATGCAGGCGGTGAGGTCACGTCCCGAGTCGCTCACCGTAAGGATCACGATGCGGCGGGAGGCGTCCTCGTCCTTGAGTTTGGAGAGGATCTCGATCCCCGAGGACTGCTTCATATTGAGATCGAGCACCACGAGGTCGGGCTCGGTGCGGTGGACGACGTCCATGGCCGAGTCGCAGTCGCCCGCCTCGCCCACGACGGCGATGTCGGGATCCATCTCGAGCAGGTCCCTGAGACCGCGTCGGAAGAGCGGATGGTCGTCGACGATGACGACCGAATGACGTTTGGCGTGGGCGTTGGGCATCTTCTTGGTTCTCCTTGTTCGGTGCCCGCGCCGGGGACGCGCGGACGGGTCCGGAGGGCTGCTCCGGAGGATGGGGGGAAGTCGTGGTCCGACCCGACCATTTTCCCACACAACGGGAGGGTTTTACACCTCCCGAAGGGGATGGATGAAAGGGACGGGGCAATGGGGTCCGCTGCGCGCCGGGGCGTCAGGCGGCGCCGGAGGCCTCCGGGATGACGAGGCGCACGAGCGTGCCGCGTCCCGCGGGATTGGGGAGCACCTCAAGCGAGGCGCCCATGCTCCGGGCGCGCTCCTCCATGATCGTGAGGCCGTAGTGCCCGGACTTGGGCGTCCTCGAGGCATCGATCCCGACGCCGTCGTCGGCGACCTCGAGCACGGTGTCGGCGCCCCGTCGGGAGAGCGTCACGAGGACGTTCTTCGCCTTGGCGTGCTTCTCGACGTTGGAGAGCGCCTCCGAGAGGATGTGCACGAAGTGGACCTGGGCGTTGGGCGTGAGCATCACGCCCGAGAGGTCGGCCTTGATCTGGACGGTTTCGCCCGTGCGGTTCCGGAACGCGTCGACCGTCTCCTCCATAGCCTCGACGAGGTCGGAGGACCCCACGTGGACGCGAAACGCCGTGAGGACCTCGCGGAGCTGCCGGTAGGCGGTGCGGATCCCCTCGTCGACGGTGGCGGCGGTCTTCTCGACAACATCGGGTTCGGCGCCCCGGGCGATGTAGACCTTCAGGCGGTGCATCTGCATGCGGCAGTATGTGAGGCTCTGGGCGATCGAATCGTGGAGCTCGCGCGCGATGACGTTCCTCTCCTCGAGCACGGCGAGGCGGCGGTCATCAAAGAGCCGGCCCATCCGATCGAAGTTGCGCCCGAGCGCCTGCACGAGCACGGTCACGATCTCGGCCACCCAGGGTTCGGGCTCGCCGAAGCCCTTGACGTCGAGACGGTAGGAACGGTGAGCGGAGGCGCCCGCGCCGCTCTTGAAGGGATGCTCGTGGATGCGCCCGGGAGCGGCCTCATACCCTTCGGAAGCACCCAGGAGCGTCTCGCCCGCATGCTCGACGATCACGAGGGCGAGCCCCGGGACCTCCATTTCGCGCGCCCCTTCGGTGAGGAGCGCCGAGAAGGCCTTCCAGTCGGGCGTCTCCGATTCGCCGAGGAATTCATTGACGCGGCCCACCCAGTGCAGGCCGCGGTTGTACTTGTTCAACTGCGCCGTCTTCCGTTCGACCTCTTCCTCGAGGTTCCCGTAGAGGCGGTCGAGCTCCTCGACCATGAAGTCGAAGGCGCTTGCGAGACGACCGATCTCGTTGGGGCTCCCGGAATCGATCCGCACGGCGAAGTCCCCGCCGCGCACCCGGTTGGCGGCGCGCTCGATCTCGAGGAGCGGCGCGAAGACGCCGCGCTTGAGCCAGAAGAGGGTCGCCACCGTCACCACGGCCGCGCCGACGAGGATCAGCATCATGAGGATCTGGAGCATGAGCAGGCGCGCGTTCAAACGTGCCTCGAGGCCGTTGACGAAGCGGTCCACCTCGCCGACGAAGTCGGGGACGAGGTCGACGAAGCGACGGCGCACGATGTCGCTTTCGAGCGACTCCACCGCGAGGGGGCGCATCTGATGACGCCAGCGTTCCTTGAGGTCGCGGTATTCCCGCGAGAGCGGCGCTCCGGCCTCGGCGGGGAGCGAATCCTCGATGCTCCTGCTCATCAGGCGGCGTTCGAACTCGTCGGCGTGGGAGCGGATGGCACGCGCCCTCACCTCGTTGTCGCCGTAGGGATTGACGACCGTGAAGGCGAGCTGGTAGCTCTGCCAGCGCAGGCTGCCCGAGACGTTGATGGCGCCCCCGGAACTGGAGATCTCCAGGGAGACGATCAACGCGGGCAGCGCGACGAGCATCACGAGCGCCGTGATGGTGCCGAAGACGAGCGTGTACTGGCGCACGATCGAGCCGCGCAGCCAGTCGAGAAATGGCGACATGGGGGACGTACTCCTCCGGAGCGGTGGGAATGGATGAAAAGGGAACGCCTTCATGGGAAAAAGGCGGCCTCCCCGACTTCGATTGTAGCCGAGGGGCCGCCCCGCACGGAACCTCCCGGAAGGGAGGGACCGGTGTCTTGAAAAGACCTCAGAGAACGCCGTAGCCGTCCTCCTCGACAGCCTTGACGAGGGCTGAGCGCTCGACGCCGGATCCTGCACGGGTCCGGACGACGGCCGTGCTCGGGGCGCCGTCCGTGCCGAGCGTCACCTCCGCGGAGACGACGCCGTCGACGCCCTCGAGGGCCTTCTTGACGGCGCGCACGCAGTGGGGACAGGAAAGCCCCGTCATCTCGAGCGTGAGCTCGGAGTCCACGGAGGTCCGAGCCGCTTCGGCAAGCCTTGCGGGATACCCGTCCTCGACGACGGCGGCGATGACGGCGTCGATCGCCGCCGCACGCTTTTGCTCATTCCCGGCCACGTCCGGATCGAGCACCACGAAGGCGCGTCCCGCCTCGAGGTCCACCCGGGCGGAGGCGACGCCCGCGACCGAGCGGGCGGCCTTTTCAACCGCCCTCACGCAGTGCGGGCAGCTCATCTCATCGACTTCGAGGATGAAGTCGGGCGATTCAGGAGCATCGGCGTCGGCGGCATCCGGAGAAGGACGGCCCTCCGTCTCATCCGCTCCGACCGGACAGGCCTTCTCCACCCCGGGGCCGGAGGCGGGTTCGACATGCGAATCGCGTTCGAGAAGCGAAGCGGCGAACGGAACTTCGGGCGTCACGAAGCGCAGCCTCAGGGCGTTCGTCACCACCGAGACGCTCGAGCAGCTCATCATCGCGGCGGCGAGCATCGGCGAGAGCATCCAGCCGGTCCAGTGATGGAGCACGCCCGCGGCGACCGGAATGCCGACAGCGTTGTAGATGAAGGCCCAGAAAAGGTTCTGGTGGATGTTCCTCAGGGTGGCCTCGGAAAGGCCCACGGCGCGCACGACGTCGAGGGGCGAGCCCGAGAGGAGCACCACGTCGGCGCTCCCGGCGGCGACGTCCGTGCCGGTGCCGACGGCGATGCCCACGTCGGCCAAAGCGAGAGCCGGGGCGTCGTTGACGCCGTCGCCCGTCATCGCGACGGGGCCGCGCGCCTTCAGCTCCTCGATCACGCGGGCCTTGCCCTCGGGACGCACGCCCGCATGGACGTTCTCGGGTCGGATGCCCACGCGGCGGGCGAGTTCGAGTGCGGTCTCACGGTCGTCGCCCGTGAGCATCACCACCTCGCGGTGGTGTTCGGAAAGCCACCGGACCGTTTCAAGGGCGCCTTCGCGCGCGGTGTCGCGCACGTCGAGCCAGCCCGCGAAGGTCCCTGCGACCCAGACCATGAGCGGGGTGGAGCCGCGGCGGCGGGCGGCGAGGACCGCGTCCATCACGTCGGCGGGAACAGCGCCGGCGCCCTTTTCAACGAACCCTTCGTTGCCGACCTCCACGCGTCCGATCCCCTCGAGCGAACCCGTAAGGCCGAGTCCCTCGACCTGGTTGAAGCTCCCCGGGACGATGGGAAGGAGAGGAAGATTCCGCTCGGAGGCGGCCGTGGTGACGGCGCGCGCGAGCGGGTGGTCCGAGGCGGCCTCCACGGAGGCGGCGAGGACAAGGAGGTCCGTGGCGTCGACGGGGCCCCCTTGGGTGGGATGGACGGCGTCGAGCGACGGACGGCCGTTCGTGAGCGTGCCGGTCTTGTCGAAGACGACGGTCTTCACGCGGGCGAGCGCCTCGAGCGCGGCGGCGCTCTTGAAGAGGACGCCCAGCGTGGCGGCGCGGCCCGTGCCCACCATGATCGCCGTGGGCGTGGCCAGGCCGAGCGCGCACGGGCAGGAGACGACGAGCACGGCGATCGCGGCGGAGGCGGCGAAGCCCACGCCCGCGCCGAGGAGCCACCACACGATGAAGGTGACGAGCGCGATTGCGATCACGACCGGCACGAAGATCCCGCTCACGCGGTCGGCGAGACGGGAGACGGGGGCCTTCCTCGAGGTGGCCTTGTCGACCCATTCGACGATCTTCGAGAGGGTGGTGTCGCCCCCGACGCGGGTGGCCCTCATGAGGAGCCTCCCCGAGAGGACGAGCGTGCCGCAGGCGAGCGTCTCGTCGGGACCGCGCTTGACGGGGCGCGACTCACCGGTGAGCATCGATTCGTCGAGTTCAGCGGAGCCCGACAGGCCCACGCCGTCGACGGGCACGTGGGCGCCCGCCTTGAGGACGACCGTCATCCCGGAGGTGATCCGGGCGACGGGGACCGTC
>CAJMRV010000055.1 GCA_905215795.1 uncultured bacterium
GCGCGATGCCGAGCATGTACGGGACGAGTTTCCCCGCCGCGCGGTAGAACTCCTTGGGTTGTGCTAGACGCATGATGAGAATCTCCTTCTCTTCCTTGTCATCATTTCTTGTTGTCGGGGTCGGTCCGCCGGGCTTGGGCCGCCGGACCGGGTCTTTTCAATCGTTATGGCGTTACTTTATAAACCAGCAACCTTTAACCTGCCTTATTGGGCGGGCCGGGGGGCTTACTGCTCGGCGATCCTCAGGGCGGCGGCGACCGCCATCGGGGCGAGCGCGACGCTCGCGAGCGTCAGGCCTCCGACCACCATGAAGTAGGCCGCGGGCGAAAGCGCCACGGCGACCGCCTGGGAGGCGCCCGAGCCGAAGATCAGCACGGGGATGTAGAGCGGGAGCACGAGCAGGCTCGTGAGCACGCCGCTCGAACGCAGGCCCAGCGTGAGCGCGGCGCCCACCGCACCGATCATGCTGAGCACGGGCGTGCCCAGCAGGAGCGCGGCCACCATCACGAGGGTGTCGTAGGCGGGCAGGTCGAAGAAGACGCCGAAGACCGTCGCGAAGACCGTCATCGGGACGCCGGTGAGGAGCCAGTGCGCGAACACCTTGGCGAGGACCACCACGCCGAGGGGTTCGGAACTGATGAGCATCTGTTCGAGGGTGCCGTCGGCCCAGTCCGAGGCGAAGAGCCTGGGAAGGGAGAGGAGCGCCGCCAGGAGCGCCGCGACCCAGACGACGCCGGGGGCGATCGCCCTCAGGATGTTGGTTTCAGCGCCCACGCCGAGCGGCACGAGCGTGACGACGACGGCGAAGAAGAAGATGATCTGTGCGAGGTCGGAGCGGCGGCGGAGACTGAGTTTGATGTCGCGCCGGAAGACCGTGACGAAGAGTGACCACATGTCGGAACCTCCCTTACTCTGCCTTCGCGGCCTCTTCGGCCGTGAGGTCGTCGAGGGCGCGTTCCTGGGCCGTCCTGCGGCGCGGCGCGAAGTCCTCGGGTCGGATTTCAAGACGGTTGACGTCGCCGACGTCGACCTCCTGGTGGGTGACGTAGATGACGACGCCGCCGGAGCGGACGTGCTCCGCGATGATTTCGGCGAGACGCGCCACGGCCTTGACGTCGAGCGCGGTGAACGGCTCGTCGAGCATCCAGATCACGCTCGAGCCGGAGAGCCAGAGGCGGGCGAGCGCCACGCGGCGGCGCTGACCCTGGGAGAGCTGTCCCACGGGGACGTCGATGAAGTCGCCCAGGCCCACTTCGACGAGCGCGCGGATCATGTCCTCCTCGCGCGCCTCGAGCGAGGCGATGCGGCAGTTGATCCTGAGGTTCTCGAGGGCCGTGAGGTCGTCCTTGACGCCGTTTCGGTGTCCGATGTAGCAGAGTTCGCGCCAGAAGTCGTGGGCGGCCTCGCGCAGGGGCGTCCCGCGCCAGAGGATCTCGCCCTCGAGCGGACGCATGAGACCGGTGAGCAGACGCAGGAGCGTCGTCTTGCCCGCGCCGTTCGATCCGGCGATGCGCACGAGCGTGCCCGGCTCGATGCCGAAGCTCATGGACTTGAACAGGGTTCTCTCCGAACGCTCACAGGTGATGTTTCGGACTTCAAGGATCGGTTGTGCCATCTTTGGGCGGTCTCCACAGGGGAAGATTGGGGTTTTTATGCCCCGAAGTCTATGGAAGCTCCATTAAGAGAGGCTTAGGCTTAGGGTTAGCCACCGTCCCCAACCCTTGCAAACACGGGCGGGAGGCGCCTCCCCGACAACGCGGCACGCGCACGCGGGGGCTCCCCCGGACGCCCCTGCACCGGCGCGGGAAAGTCAAGTACAATTCCAGAAACAGCCGCGCGCGCAGGCGGGGAACGCCGCGCACGCCCAACCCATACAAAGAAACAGAGCACAACCATGACCCACCGCACCACCTTGGCGGCCGCCGCCGTCGCCCTTTCGACCGCGATCCTCGCGGGCTGCCAGAGCACCTCGATCCCCTCGAACGTCGTCCGCACGAACGTCGTGGGCGAAGTCTGGCAGCTCGAGCACGCCACCACGGCGAAGCTCCCCAACTACGCCCTCGCCGAGAAGATGATGAACGTCGCCCAGTCCGACTGCAAGAGCCGCGGCCTCGTGGCGCTTCCCGTGAGGAGCGTCGAGAAGGACGTCGTCATCGACGGCAAGCCCGGCAAGTCGATCAAGTTCGAGTACCGCTGCAGCCACGACACGGGCTACCAGGCCCCGTACCGTCCGCTCGAGCTGTGGTTCAGCTCCGAGGACGAGGACGTCAAGAAGAAATAATCAGGAGATCAGGAAACGCAGGGGGATCCACCCCGCCCTTCTGAAACGCTGAAAAACCGAAAGCCCGCACACTCCCTTGAATAAAAAGGAGCTGCGGGCTTTTTCATATCGGGCCGCCTCAATCCTCCTCGGACGGGGCGCGGCCCTTGATGTCGATCGCGGTCCCCCGCATGCCGCGGAAGGTCGAGCCGCGGATCCTCGCGGGATGCTTCGGGAGCGTGGCGAGCCAGCACACGAAGGAGCCGATCACGACGAGGGCGACGCCCTTGGCGAAACCCCACGAAAGGGAGGCGCCCACCCAGAGGCTCGTGAAGAGCGCGCTCATCACCGGGATCATGTAGCTCACGATCGCGAGGATGGTCATGTTGCCCTTCATCATCCCGTAGTTCCAGCAGGCGTAGCCCGCCGAAGTGGAGAGCGCGGTGAGGAGCAGGCTCACCCAGCCGTGCCAGCCCGTCCACGAGACGACGCCCCCGGTGCCGTCCCAGGAGGCCATGGCGATGAAGACGAGCGCGTTGATCAGGAAGATGCACACGACGGGGTTCTTGCCGCCCGCCCAGGCCCGGGTGAACGAGTTGTAGGCGGCCCAGCTCAGGGCCGCGCAGAGACCCAGGAGGAAGCAGAGCGGATTGTCCTCGACGCTCGCGGCGAAGACCTTCAGGTCGAACCCGCGGTCGCCCCCGAGCACCATGACGATGCCCATGATCGAGAGGAAGAAGCCGAGCGCCACCCACCAGCGGGCCTTCTGCCCGTTGAAGAAGATGGCGAGCACGATCGTGATCGAGGGCCAGAGGTAGTTGACCATGCCCACCTGGACGGCCTGGAAGCCGTCGTGGCTGATGGCGAGCGACTCGACGAAGCAGAAGGCGCTCATCGTCGCGCACGGAATCCCGAAGGCGATGTACTTCCAGGAGTAGTCCTGGAAGCGCGGACGGCCGTAGACGGCCATCAGCCCGATGAAGGCGATGGTGTAGAGGATGGCGTAGCCCACGGAGCGGCCGAACTGTTCGGAGACGGCCTTGGCCATGCCGACGTTCATCGACGCGTCCCCGGCCCGTCACGACGGACGGACCCCAAGGGTGTGCCGGTGCCGGTCAGCGGGCCGGATGCCCGTCGACCAGCTCCTTCAAGAGCGAGCAGTCCTCGGGACTCTCGTGGCGTCCTTCGCAGCAAGCGTTCAACGCCTCGAGGCTCCTTTCGAGCTCGCGGAGCTCCCGGATCTGACTGCGCACCCGCATGAGGTGCATGTCGATCATGAGGTGCGCATCGCGCGCACGCTCCTTCTTCATCTGCTCGATCCCCTCGAGCAGGTCCCTGATCTCGTCGAGGCCGAGCGAGAGCGAACGGCACCGGCGGATGAAATTGAGGCGTTCGACATGACGCTCTCCATACTCGCGGTAATTGTTCTCGGCGCGCGTGCCCGGAGGGAGCAGCCCCTCCTTCTCGTAGTAGCGGACGGCGTCGGTCGTGTGGCCCGTCAGTCGGGCGACTTCTCCGATGCGCATGGACGACCTCCATGTAGGAAAGGACCCCGCGCAGGGATGCGCCGCAAAGGGGTCCGGATGACCAGTGTCGGGGGTTGAACGAAAAGTGCATGCCTCCCTTGACCTTAGTGTAACTCCAAGGTGTTTAATTAAGGTGATGAATAGGAGCGGAGCATCACAAAAAAGCAGTATGCTCCGCCGATGAACCTGCGCCGGAGGGCCTGGCGGGTGTTGCATGAAAGCAACCCAACCGTTTCCAAAGACCCTTCAACGCATCAACGTGACAGGACGATCGAACATGACGTCAACCACCCTCCACATTCCCGAGATGGACTGCCCCGGCGAGGGCGTCCCGATTGAAAAAGCGCTCCGCTCGGTGCCGGGCGTGCGCTCCGTGAAGCTCGACTACGATGCAAGGCGTGCCACCGTCGAGCATGAAGAGGCCTCCGCAGAGGCCCTCGTGGCCGCCGTCGAGGCGCTCTCCTTTTCGGCAAGCGCCGTCGTGCCCCGCGTGACGAGGCTCAGGCTCGCTGTCGACGAGCTCTGCTGCGAGGTCGAGGGCGCCGACATCCGCCGCCGTCTCGAACCGATGGGCTTTTCGAAGGTCTCGGCCGACCCGATGACGCGGTCGGTCCTGATCGAATGCCCCGAAGACGGCGAAGGCCCCGGCATCGATGCCGGAGCCGTCGTCAAGCTCCTCAAGGAGGCGGGCTACCATGCCCGGCCCTTCGTGCGCCGCACGCACGAGGAACGCCATGAAGCGGAACTCCCCTGGATGCGCCTCTCGGCCGCCCTCGTCGTGGCCGTCGCCGCGGAGGCGGCGGACCTCTGGATCGAGTACCGTCCGGAGACGCTCCCCGTGGGACACGCCACCGCCGAGGCGGTGATGATCGCGCTCGCCCTCGTGGCGATCCTCCTGGCGGGGCTCACCACGGTGAAGCGCGGCTTCAAGGCCCTCTTCTCCCTCAACCTTAACATGAACGCCCTGATGGCCGTGGCCGTCACCGGGGGCGTGCTGATCGGCGCCTACCCCGAGGCGGCCATGGTGATGGTCCTCTTCGAGATCTCCGAGACGATCGAGGCGCTCTCGATGGCGAAGGCCCGCCGGTCGATCCGCGACCTGATGAGCGTGGCCCCCGAGAAGGCCCTCGTCGTCAAGGCGGGCGGCAAAACCGAGGCGGTCCCCGTCGACGTCGTCGCCCCGGGCGTCGTCGTGCGCGTGGGCCCCGGCGACCGCGTTCCTCTCGACGGCCGCATCCTCAGGGGGAGCACCTCGCTCGACCAGTCGATGGTCACGGGCGAGGGACTGCCCGCGGAAAAGACCCCGGGCGAGACCGTCTGGGCGGGCACCGTCAACCTCACCGCGACGATCGACGTCGAGGTGACGGCCCCGGCCTCCGACTCGCTCACCTCCCGGATCATCGAGGCGGTCGAGAACGCCCAGGCGGCCAAGAGCCCCGTGCAGCGCTTCGTCGACCGGTTCGCCCTCGTCTACACGCCCTGCGTGTTCGCTGTGGCGATCGGCGTCGCGCTCGTCCCGCCGCTCTTCACGGGCGACTGGCTCGACTGGATCTACAAGGGCCTCGTGATTCTCGTGATCGCCTGCCCCTGCGCGCTCGTCATCTCCACCCCGGTGACGCTCGTCTCCGCCCTGGCGACGGCGACCCGCTGCGGACTGCTCGTCAAGGGCGGTCTCTACCTTGAACAGGCCCGCCACCTCAAGAACGTCGCCCTCGACAAAACGGGCACGCTCACCCGTGGCGAACCCGAGGTGACCGACGTCCACGTGGCGGACCCCGCCTCGATCGAAAAGACGGAGGCGCTCGCCGCGAGCCTCGCCGCCATGAACAAGCACCCGCTCTCGGAGGCGATTTCACGGCGCGCGGCCGCCATGGGCGTCCTAACGCTCCCCGTCGAGGGCTTCAAGGCCATCCCCGGCGCGGGCGTCGAAGGACGCGTGGGCGGAGCGCTCGTGCGCCTCGTCAACCGCCGCTGGCTCGAGTCGCACGGGCTGCTCGACGACGGGACCGCCGCCGCTTTCGACCGGTTCGCCGCCGAAGGCGCGTCCTCGGTCGCGCTCGCGGACTTCTTCGGAGTGCGCGCCGTCTACGGATTCGCCGACCAAATCAAGGAGGACGCCGTCGAAGGACTTCGCCAGCTCGAGGCCGTCGGTCTGACGCCCCGGCTCCTCACGGGCGACACGAAGGCCTCCGCCCTGAAGCTCGCCCGCACGGTCGGACTCGAGCACGTCGACGCCGAACTCCTTCCCGAGGACAAGCTGCGCCACATCGAGGAGATGCAGAAGACGGGGCTCACCGCCATGGTGGGCGACGGCATCAACGACGCCCCCGCCCTCGCCCGTGCCGACATCGGCGTGGCCATGGGTGTGAGAGGCGCAGACAGCGCCATCGAGGCGGCCCACGTCGCCGTGATGGACGACAAGATCGGCGCGCTGGCCACGCTCGTGCGCCTCTCGAGGATCACCCACCGCGTCCTCGTTGAGAACATCGCCTTCGCCCTGGGCGTGAAGTTCCTCTTCGTGGTGCTCGCCCTGTCGGGCTGGGCCACGATGTGGATGGCCGTCTTCGCCGACACGGGCACGTGCCTTCTCGTCGTCGCCAACGGCATGCGCATGCTCCGCATGAAGCCGCGCCTCGACGCCGAAGCGGAGGCGGTGGCACGCTCCACGGCCGCGAAGGCCTGACGAGGGCTTGAAGAGAGCACCCTCCCATGAATGAAGAACCCCGCACGGGCGGAATGCCTGTGCGGGGTTCGTTGCTTCACACCTTTGAGCGTCCTCAGAAGGCGTACCTCAGTTCAGCGCGGACGCGCCCTTCAAAACCGTTGGCGGACTTCGCCGCCCCGAGCGCAAGCCCGGTCGAGAAACCTGAGCGGTGGGTCGCACGGAGGGCGAGCGAGGCCTTCACGGAGCTCCCGCCGAGCCAGGCGGCCTCATGGCGGCGGACGTCGCCCGAGGAGGCCGTGAGCGTGTAGCGGGCCCCGCGGCCGCCCGAGCGGATCGTGCAGGTCACGTCGGCGGAGGGTTCGACGAACCAATCGTCTCTTTCGAATCCACCCGAAACGCGCACGCCCATCGGGACGTCGACGACGGTCCGGTTCTCAAGCGAGGTCGGAAAGCGGGCCTTGCCGACCACGGTGTCGAAGTCCTTCGTTCGAAGGTGCACGACACCGACGCCCGCATGCGGCGTCACCGTCGCGGAGCCCACGGCGAAGTCACGCTCCACTCCGAGCGATGCGGTCCATGCCGTGGTCTTCGCATCGACGGTGGCGTGGCGGGCCGGCACAGGAAGGCGGTTCTCCACCTCGTCCTTCGTCTTCACGACGCCCGCCAGTGCGGAGAAACGCAGTCCGTCGGCTGCGCGCCAGTCCCCGTAGAGGAAGGCGCCCGTGTTGACGGCGTCGTTTTCCGCATCAAGGAAGCCCCGGCTTTCAATCGAGTCGCGCACGTGGAGGAAGGCGATCCCCGCCACCACGTCGCCCGCCTCGTCGAAGGCGCGGTCGATCCCCGCGACGACGCCGTAGCGGTTGTCACGGAAACCCGCGTTCCCGCGGACCAGGTCGAAGGCGGAGGCGTCGCCACGGGCGTGCGAGGCGACGACGTCGACCCAGAGCGCGTCGGAGCGTCCTTCGCGTCGGAGCAGACGGCCGGCCAGCGCGTCGCCTGCGGACTCGACGGCGCGGTGCGTGGCGCGTCCGATGCCGCCCGAAGCGGCGGTGAGCGCCGTGTTGTCGAGCACCGCGGCCTTTTCACGCACGCCGCCCAACGTCTTGTCGGCGACGACGTCGCGCACGTACTCGACGTCCGGATGTTCACCCGGCGTGCGGCCGGCGAGCCATTCGGCGGGCGTGAGGTCCCCGCCACCGTCGGGATCGGGGTTGGTGAGGCCGGGCAGCAGGACGTCGGGGAAGGTCTCCGAGAGCGGGATGCGTTCGATCCTCACGCGGAAGCCGTCGTCGGTGTCGGCGACGGGGCCAGCGCGGTACTGGTGCCCGAAGTTGTCCTCGTCGACGACGAACGTAACGCCCTCGGCCCAGGCGGCCACGCCGTCACCCTTGTCGAGCTGGTGCTCGAGCACGGTGAAGTTGCGCGCGAGGACCACCTCCTTGGACTGGATCCTGTTGAACAGGTCCTCCTCGGTCAGATAAAGGTCCTCGATCACGACCGTGGATCCCGGCATGGGCAGGAAGTGACCGACGCCCTCCTTGTGCGTCAGGGCGGCGCCATCGGCGAAGGCGCCCGAAGCGAGGGTGAGGAGCGAACCGTCGGCAAGGCGGAGCGTGCCCGAATCAACGGGGAGCGTCGAGCCCTCGGAAGCGTCGCCGCCCACGAGGAGGTTGTAGCCCGTGGTGACGAGCCCGCTTCGTTCAAGATAAAGACCCTCGACGTCGAAGTCCTCGAGCCCTTCACCGCCCGCGAAGCGTTCGTCGGCGACGATCGCGAAGCCGGTGCCCGGCTTGACATGGATGTCGCCGATCCCCTCATGGCTCCAGTCAGTCTTGTCATGCATGCGGAACCTCGTCGTGGCGATCAGGCCGTTGTTCTCGAAGTTGTGATAGGCATGGAAATACCTGGCGTAGACGCGTCCGTCGTTGACGAATTCAACGGGACGCTTGGCCGCGGCATGAACGTCCTGCTGCTTCTCGCCGATACGGAGCTGCGAGCAGTCGGTCCCGTCGATGTAGACGACCGCGTTGGGCGCCACTTCGAAACGGCCGTAATGCAGGTTGACCTGGGCGAGTTCGATGTCGTAGCCGTCGATGTAGAGGAGTCCGTTGATTTCCCTCATGGCACTATCATTCTCGGCGAGTAGCACATCCCCGATGGTGACGGCGCCGTACCCCTTGACGCGGCGGGATTCGGTTTCGTCGATGAAGAGCAGTTCCCCGTTGACGACGAAGAAGGGGCAGAAGCCCTCACGGATGCCCTCCGCCCCGGCGATCTTCAGGATCCCGTCCTCCCCCACCCGGAGGGTGCACGCCGGATTCTCGGGGATGACGTCCTTGATGGCGAGCGGATGAGTGAGGAAATAGTATTCATCGTAGTAATAAGGGGACGTGTAGAGGTAGCTCTCGGATAAGTCGAGTCCGGCCTCTACCGCATTCCAATAGTCCATGGAGGCGTAGGGACTCTTTCCGTCCCAAAGCGGAACGAAGCCGTCCTCGTTGTCGGCGCGCTCGACGAAGACCTTGCTCCAGAAGACGTCCTTCACGTAAAGAGCATGGAGCGGGTCCTCGGAGCCGAGTTCGGCCACGCCGAGGGACAGGCGTGTAAGCTGGGTGCCGGAGCCGTCGTAGGTCGGCACCTCCACGACGCACCACTTGTCGAGGTCGTCACGTTCATAGTGCTTGATGATGGGCTCGGCGGCGACGGCGGATCCCGCGGCGGCGATGCAGGCCGCGAGAACGCCCACGATGAAGGGGCGGACCTTGAAGCCGCTCGTGTCGGTTTGATGGATTGATCGGTGGTTTGAATGGTTGATCATGTCGTGTCTCTCTCTTCGGGGAGGCTTGGGCATGGTCACCGCACGCACCCGAATGCCGGCGATGTCCTCATCAATAAGATGTCGTCGGAAGGACGGGCGCGGGGCGTTTCGTCTCAGGCTTGTGAGAACGGAAGGCAACGCTCGGAGTCAGACCCGCGGAGCCGTCTTCCTTGAAATCAACATAACATTCAAAAATGCAATTCTCAAAGATATAGAATCTCAGATTCGTTATTAATAACAGCCAACATTATCAGCGTGAGAATTTGTAACAACAGAATCCATTAATAGTTTGGCTCTGTCACAACAAATGGTTGATTTTTGACGAGAAATAGCGTATAATAATAGTAAGAAACAGTACCACCGAAGGAGGT
>CAJMRV010000056.1 GCA_905215795.1 uncultured bacterium
AGGCCGGGCTGTGGCGCAGCAGTTCAAAGCGCCCGGGCCAGCTTACCTGCTCCATCGGCCGAGAACGTGCTGAGGGCGGCCGACGCCAACATCGGCGCCGCCCGCGCGGCCTTCTTCCCGCGCGTCACGCTCATGGCGGGCGTGGGCACGATGAGCCCCGAGATGAGCGGGCTCTTCGACGCGAGGACCGGCGTGTGGTCGTTCACCCCGTCCGTCTCGCTTCCGATCTTCACGGGCGGCATGAACCTCGCCAATCTGCGCGCCGCTGAAAAGGACAAGCAGATCGCCGTGGCGAAGTACGAACAGGCCGTCCAGGCCGCGTTCCGCGAAACCGCCGACGCGATGAGCACCTACAGCACCGCCAAGACCGAGCTCGACGCGCGCGAGTCGCTGCGCGACACCGACAAGCGTGCCTACGACCTCGCCGAACTGCTCTACGAGCAGGGCGCCCAGAGCTACACCGACGTATTGACGAGCCGCTCCTCGTACGTGCGCTCGGTCCAGCAGGCCATCGGCGCCAGGCTCAACATGCTCGGCGCGTACGTGAACCTTTACAAGGCGCTCGGAGGCGGCGTCGGGGAGGACCGAGATGAACAGTGAGCTGATGGGCTACTCCAACCCGGACCTGGCTGAGGAACGCAGGAACGACATCCTGCGCGCCGCGAAGAAGCTCTTCGAACGCGACGGCTTCCGCCGCACGAAGCTGAAGGACATCGCCGCCGAGTGCGGGATGAGCGTCGGTCACATCTACTACTACTTCGAAAACAAGAACGACATCATCGAGAGGATCGTCGAGAGCGCCACGGACGACTTCATCAACCTGATGAACGACTGCAGCCTCAGTTACGACGGGACCGAGGAGTCGGTCCTGAAGAACATGGGCCGCATCGTGGACCTGTTCCTCAACAAGCACTCGAGCGCGTTCATCCTTCTGATCAAGTCCGAGGCCCTCACGAACCCCTCGCTCTTCGACTCGCTCGTCGATGCCGGCCGGCGCGTGCGTGAGTGCGGCGCCAAGCTCCGCTACGGCGACGAACACCTCGACATCTCCGAGGAGGAGGAGCGCGCCCGCGTGGCCGTCACGATCGGGATGCTCGAGGGCCTGAGGATGTCGCTCATCTTCCAGCCCGAGGTCTCGCCCGAGGCGCTGAGGAAGGCCGCCATCGACTGCCTCTCCGCCCTCATGAAGGCGGGGTACTGACCTCACGTCACCTCCCATCGTCCGTCCCCCGGTCCGTCGGGGGACGGACGAAAAAAAGCCGTTTCCGCCGCCCCTTCATTGTGAAGGGCCGTGCGGGAACGGCTTTTCTGCATTTGCGTGGTCTCGGGCGGGTGTCCGTCCGGTCAGGCCTCCTCGAGGCGGGCCGCCGCGGCGGCGCCCGACTTGGGCAGTTCGATGCGGAACGTGGTCCCCCGTCCGTCCAGACCGTCCTCGATCGAGATGCGGCCGTGGTGGATCGAGACGATGCGCATGACGATCGCCAGTCCGAGGCCCGTTCCGGAGGTCTTGGTGCCCAGGGCGCGGTAGAAGCGGTCGAAGACGCGCTGGCGCTCCTCGGGCGGGATGCCGGGGCCGTTGTCGGAGATGAGGACCACGGCGCGTCCGTCCTCGTCGAGCGAGGAGAGCTCGATGCGTCCTCCCTCGGGGGTGTAGCGCACGGCGTTGTCGGTGAGGTTCGTGATCATGAGGCGCACGGCGTCCTCCATCCCCTCGGTGGAGACGGCGTGGGCGTTCGTGGTGATCGTGATCGACTTCTGCGCGGCGATCGGCGTCATGTCCTCGGCGATGCTCTCGACGAGCTGTCCGAGCGGAATCGTCGAGACGGGCTTGTCGGAGGCGTCCGGGTCGAGTCGTGCGAGCGTGAGGAGCTGCTGGACGAGGCGCGTGGCGCGGTTGATCCCCTCGTTGATCTTGCCGAGGTACTGGTCGCGCTTCTCGGGCGTCTTGGCGCGCTGGAGCATCTGGGTCTGCAGCTTGAGCGCCGTGAGCGGCGTCCTCAGTTCGTGGGCCGCGTCGGAGGCGAAGCGCTGCTGGGCCTGGAGGCTCTCCTTGAGGCGTTCCATGAGCCGGTTGATCGAGTCGACGAGGCCGGAGAGCTCGCTCGGGAGCCCCTTGGTGGAGATCGGCTCGAGCGAGGTCGGGGAGCGCCGCGCGACCGAGCGCGCGGTGCGCTCAAGCGGCGCGAGGCCCTCGCCCACGATGATCCAGACGGCGATGACGATGAAGGGGAGCAGGAAGCAGAGCGGCTGGAGCACGCGGAACGTCGACGAGGTCGCCAGTTCCGTGCGGACCGTCATGTCCTGTCCGACGATGATGATGTAGGGGCCGCTCACCGTCGAGAAGAGGCGCCAGTCGGTCCCGTTGAGGCGCTGCGTGGCGAAGCCCGGGGTCTCCGGAATCGGCATGTGCAGCGTTCTCGGGGTGTGCCAGACGGTGTTCGTCTCCGAGTCGTAGACCTGGGCGGCGATCCGGTAGGTCCGGGTCCCGCCGATCAGCGAGAGGTGTGCGAACGGGTCGTGCTGGTCGGCGTGCGCGCGCAGGTCGAGCGCGAGCGAGTCCGCCGTGTCCTGCAGGTGGCTGTCGAGGAATTCGTTGAATTCAGCCTGCGCCGAGAAGAACGTCGCGGCGGCCGTGGAGAACCCCGCGATCAGGAGCGCGGCGATCAGCGTGAGGAGCAGGCGTCGGCGGATCGACGACATCTTACGTCTCTAAGAGGTAGCCCACGCCGCGCACGGTCTTGATCGCGTCGTCCGAGAGCTTCTTCCTCAGATGGTGGATGTGCACTTCGATGGCGTTCGAGCCCACGGTGTTGTCCCAGTTGTAGAGCTTCTCCTCGAGCTGGGCGCGGCTCCAGACGACGCCGGGGCGTTCGGCCAGGGCGGCGAGCAGGGCGTACTCCTTGCTCGAGAGGATCACGGACTCGCCGCGGAAGGTCACCTTGCGGGTGGCCGGGGCGATCGAGAGTTCACCGCGGACGATCACGGGGTCGGCGCGGCCCGCCGAACGGCGCAGCAGCGCGCGGATGCGCGCGGAGAGTTCGTCGAGGTCGTAGGGCTTGACGAGGTAGTCGTCGGCGCCCGTGTCCAGGCCCTTGATGCGGTCGTCGACCGTGTCGCGGGCGGTGGTCACCAGGATCGGGGTGGAATTGTTGTGGGCGCGGACCTCGCGGATCACCTGGAGGCCGTCCATGTGCGGAAGGCCCAGGTCGAGGATCACGAGGGAGAACGGGGTGGTTTTGAGGGCGAGCACGGCTGACTGGCCGTCCTTGACCCAGTCGACGGCATAGTCTTCGGATTCGAGGAAGTCGACGACGCTCTCGCCGATCATCTCGTCGTCTTCAACAACCAGGATACGCATGTTATTCATTACCTCCGGGGGCGCGCGTCCGCTCTTGGCGGCGCGAACGTCTTGGGAATTCAGGCGGGTCCGCAGGGGACGCCGCAAAGCATCCCCTATTGTATCGACATCGGCGGGGCATGCCCATCCATATGGGGGGAAACGAGGCGATAAAGCACGGCGCGGAGCGGCAAAGCGGGGCGGATGCGACTAAAATCGACGCTTGTCCCGTATTTCGAACCCGACCCCGGAAAAAAAGAAAATGGCTCTTGGAGCAACCGTATACAAGGCGACGATCGACATCTCCGACCTCGATCGCGGATATTACGCCAACCACGTCCTCACGATGGCGCGCCATCCCTCGGAAACCGAGGCGCGCCTCATGCTGCGCCTGCTCGCCTTCTGCGCGAACGCGGGCGAGCGCCTCGAGTTCGGACGCGGCCTCTCCGCGGAGGGCGAACCCGCCTTGTGGGAGATCGCCGACACGGGCGAGATCGCGCATTGGTTCGAAGTGGGGTGCCCGGACGTCAAACAGGTCCGGAGGGCGGCCGGGAAGAGCTCCCGCGTGACGATCCTCGCCTACGGCGATGACCGCGTCGGGCCGTGGTGGACGACCAACCAGGCCGACTTCAACAAGATTGGAAAGCTCGAGGTGCTCGCCGTCGCGGACGCCCCGGTGGAGCGTCTCGCGGCGATGGCGAAGCGGAACATGAAGCTTGCGGTGACGATCCAGGACGGGATCGTCTGGATCAGCGACGACGAAGGGTCGCTGCAGATTGAATTCGACGTGCTCAAGCGCGTCGACGGGGAGTGAGCCCGGACTAGCGCGTCCTCAGGCTGTCGCCCATGCGCCAGAAGGCCCCCTCCAGCGTGAGGCGGAGGTCCGCGTCGGCGACGGTCTCCTCAAGGGCGTGGCGCATGCAGATCATCCATTGGTCGCGCATGGCCGCGTCGATGTTGAGCGGACGGTGGTTCTCCCTGAGCATGGGAAGGCCGTGCCGCTCGAGATAAAGGGCGGGACCGCCGAGCCAGCCCGTCAGGAACTCGATCATGCGCGTCTCGTAGTGCGACATGTCGTCCTTGTAGACGGACCGGAGCATCGCGACCTCGTCGAGATGCTTGACGGCGTGTATGTAGGCCTTGACCAGGGCGACGACGCCTTTTTCTCCGCCGAGTCGTTGGTAAAGGGTTTGGGATTGCACGGTATTCTCGGAAAAACCGGTTAGAAGAACATTTTCCAGGTCGCCACGGCCACGAAGAGCCAGCCGACCCAAGGAAGCAATCTTACAGCTATGTGCCGCGGGGTCAAGAGCCGGAAGCCGTGTATCCAGCAGATGCTCATGCCCATGAGGAGCATGACGAGCCATCCGTGGGGGACGTGGGCCGAATCCTCCGCGATCATGCGCGGATAAAAGATGATGCTCACGCAGACCGTCACGGCGATCAGGATCGAGACGACGCGTCCCAAGCGGGAGAGCGCCGGCTCCGGAGCGCCGGGGCGCTCCGGGGAGACGGCCGGGTCAGTCATCGTTCTGCGAGAGCTTGATCTCGACGAGCGAGGCCAGCGTGACGGCGAAGAACAGGCCCGTGAGCCAGTAGAAGTAACTCATATCAAAAACCTCTTTCGTGATGGACCGCGGAGGGCCGCCCGTGGCGGCCTCCGCGGCGCGCGCGTTAGTAGAGCGTGTGCGTGTTGTCCTCGATGAACTGCTCGGTGAGCTTGCCCGAGAGGGTCTTGTAGGCCCAGGCGGTGTAAAGCAGCACGAGCGGCAGGAGGATCAGCGTCACGAAGAACATCACCTCGAGCGTGAGCTGCGAGCTCGTGGAGTCCCACATCGTGAGGCTCGCGTTGAGCTGGACCGTCGAGGGCAGGATGAACGGGAACATCGCGATCAGCGGGGTGAGGACGATGCCGAGGATCGTCGCGCCCGAGAGCACGATCCCGAGGCCCGGACGGTTCGCGCGGGTGAAGACCACGCCGAGGATCGAGCCCGCCACGGCGATCGCCGGGACGACCCACAGGAGCGGGAGCGACTCGAAGTTCGTGAACCAGGCGCCGGCCTGCAGCTCGACCGTCTTGGCGAGCGGATTGGCCGGGCCGGCCGGATCGAGGCCGGCGACGGCGACGTAGCCGTCGATGCCGTAGTAGACCCAGACGCCGCCGAGGACGAAGAGGACCGCGGTGAGCAGGCCCGCGACCGTCGAGACGGTCTTGGCGCGTTCATGCAGGTCGCCCACACTCCTCAGGGCGAGGTAGTTGGCGCCGTGGAAGACGATCATGACGATCGAGACCACGCCGCAGAGCAGGCCGAACGGATTCAGAAGCCCGAAGAAGGAGCCCTGGTAGACCGGACGGACCGTTTCGTCGATCGTGAACGGAACGCCCTGCAGGAGGTTGCCGAAGGCCACGCCGAAGATGATCGGCGGGACGAACGAACCGATGAACAGGGCCCAGTCCCAGCAGTTGCGCCACTTGGGATTGGCGATCTTGGAGCGGTAGTCGAAGGCGACCGGACGCAGGATGAGCGCGAGCAGCACGATCAGCATGGCCCAGTAGAACCCCGAGAAGGCCGTCGCGTAGACGATCGGCCAGGCGGCGAACATGGCGCCGCCCCCGGTGATGAGCCACACCTGGTTGCCGTCCCAGTGCGGGGCGACCGAGTTGATCATGATGCGGCGTTCGGCGTCGTTGCGTCCGAGGAAGGGGAGCAGCGTCCCCACGCCCATGTCCTGGCCGTCCATGACGGCGAAGCCGACGAGCAACACGCCGATGAAGAGCCACCAGATGAGTTTGAGAATTACATAATCAATCATGACGAATCTCCCGGCTTATTTCTGTTCGAAGTGATAACGGCCGGTACCGAGCGAGCTCGGGCCACGACGGCTGACGCGGGTCATGAGCCACACTTCGACCACGATGAGGGCGGAGTAGAGGATCGCGAAACCACCGATCGACCCGATGAGGTCCCAGCTCGAGAGCGAGGACACCGACAGGTGCGTCGGGAGCACGTCGTAGATCGTCCAGGGCTGGCGGCCGTATTCGGCGACGAACCAGCCGCACTCGATGGCGAGCCAGGGCAGCGGCAGCGAGAAGAGGACGAACTTGAGGAAGCCGCGGTGCTTTTCAAGCGTGTTCTTGAACACGAAGACCAGGCTCGTGATGAAGAGGAACGCCATGAGCAGGCCCAGGCCGACCATCACGCGGAACGTGAGGAACATCGGGAGCACCTCGGGGATCGTCGAGGCGGCGGCCTGCTTGATCATCTCGGGGGTCGCGGTCTGGATGTCGTTGGTGTACTTCTTCAGGAGAAGGCCGTAGCCGAGGTCGTCCTTGACGGCGTTGAAGCTTTCAAGGAGGGCGGCGTCCTTCGGGTTCTTGCGCAGCTCTTCAAGCAGGGCGACCGCCTTCTGGCCGGTCACGATGCGTTCCTCGGCGCGGGCCTGCAGGTCCTTGATGCCGGGGATTTCAGTCGAGAGCGAACGCGTGCCGATGATGCCCATCAGCCAGGGGATGTCGATCTCCATGTGGTTCGTCTGGGCGGCCTGGTCGGGGATCGCGAAGACGGTGAGCGGGGCCGGAGCGGGCTTGGTCTCCCACATGGCCTCCATCGTGGCGATCTTGGCGGGCTGGTCGCGCGTGACGAGGTAGCCCGATTCGTCGCCGAGCTGCACGGTGAGCAGCGTCGCGACGACGCCGAAGAGCGCGGCGATGCGGAACGAGGACTTGGCGAACTTGACGTCCTGGCGGCGCAGCAGGTAGTAGGCCGAAATCGCCATCACGAAGATCGCCGAGCACATGTAGGCGCTCGAGACGGTGTGGACGAACTTGGCCTGCGCCCATTCACTGGAGACCACCGCCCAGAAGTTGGTGAGCTCCATGCGCATCGTCACGGGGTTGAACTCCGAGCCGATCGGGAACTGCATCCAGGCGTTGGCCACGAGGATCCAGAGGGCCGAGAGGTTCGAACCCAGGGCCATCAGGAAGGTGGCCATCAGGTGCTTGCCCTTGGAGAGGCGCTTCCAGCCGAAGAAGAACAACCCGATGAAGGTCGATTCGAGGAAGAACGCCATGAGGCCTTCGATGGCGAGCGGCGCGCCGAAGATGTCACCGACGTAGTGCGAGTAGTAGGCCCAGTTCGTGCCGAACTGGAACTCCATCGTGATGCCGGTGGCCACGCCGAGCGCGAAGTTGATGCCGAAGAGCTTGCCCCAGAAACGGGTCATGTCCTTGTAGACCTCCTTGCCGGTGATCACGTACGTGAGCTCCATGACAAGGACGAGGAAGGACATACCCAGGGTCAGTGGAACAAACAGGAAGTGGTACATCGCCGTCAGTGCGAACTGAAAGCGTGACAGGTCAACAAGATCAGTGGGGATCATTGAGGACTCCTGAGTGGATTAGTTGGTATGGGAAGGAGTTTTCTCAGCTTGGACGCCGACGATGGCGTCACCCACGGTTTCCGCGGTGACTTGAGGTCGATGGCTGGGGCTGAAGAAGAAGTACCAAAGACCGAATATGACGAGCAATTTAAGGCAAATCACAATAATAATTTCAGCAATTACAGTAGGTTTCCTTTTCATTGGACGCATCATTGGTGATTAATGGATATTCGGTTTTTAGACTTATCGTCATCCTATGACTGTTCCCGGCGGATGCCTATAGGTGAAACTTAGTGAAAACGACGAAAACGGAACAAATCGTTTAGAATGTGTCATTAATATGACACCATGGCACTGGAGGTGGCACGAATGACAGTCTCAACCGAGGTACGGATGCTCGTCGATGCGTTCGAGGACCCCCATGTCCTCATCCGCCCGGACTACACGGTCGCATACGCCAACAAGGCGTTCGTGCGCCGCTACGGCCGTTCGGACTACGCGGGGCGCACCTGCCACGAACTCGTCTTCCACCGCGCCTCGCGCTGCTCGGAGTGCGGGGACGTGTGTCCGCTTGAGCGCGCGAGCGTGAGCGGCCAGCCGGTCAACGCCCTGCGCCAGGTGCTCACCCCCGGGGGCGTCCTCTTCTACGAGCTCGAGAGCAAGCCGATCCGCGCCATGGACGGCAAGACCGTCTACTACCTCGAGCTGATCCGCGACAAGAGCGGCACCAAGGAGCTCCTCCAGACCGAGGGCGTCGTCGCCAAGTCCCCCGCCGTGCGGCGGCTGCTCGAACAAATCGCCCGTGTCGTCTCGCGCGACACCCCGGTGCTCTTCACCGGCGAGCTCGGCACCGGCAAGGGCGTCTTCGCCCGCCTGATCCACGAGAACTCCCGCCGTGCCGCCCACTCCTTCCTCCACCTGGACTGCGCCACCCTCGACGAGCAGGTCCTCTCCGAGGAGTTCTCCCACGCCGTCGGGAGCGACCTCGCCGGGGGCACGGTCTACCTCTCGGACGTCGCTGAACTCACCCCCGAGATGCAGTACGTGATCCTGAGGCTCCTCGAGACGGGCTGCTACGCGCCGCGCGGACGCTCGAGCATGAGGATCGCCGACCTGAGGGTGCTCGCCGCCACGAGCCGCGACCTCGCGGCGATGGTGCGCGAAGGGCGCTTCAGGGAGGACCTCTTCTACCGCCTGAGCACCTGCCGCTTCCGCGTCCCGGCGCTCCGTGAGCGTCAGGAGGACGTCATCGAACTCGCGGAACTGCTCCTCTCGAAGCTCCCCGGCGGGAAGAACAAGACCCTCACCGAGGCCGCCCGTGAGAAGCTCGTCTCGCGCTACTGGGCGGGCAACTCCTATGAACTCGAGGCCGCCCTCGAGCGCGCGCTCATCTTCTCGAAGGGCCCGGAGATCGGACCGGAGTGGTTCGAAGTGAGGGAGGGGGATTCGATCGGCGAACCCGAGGCCGACGACGATGCCGCGGAGCGCGTCCTCATCCACAAGATCCGCACCTGGAAGGGCACGAGGGCGGAGCTCGCCCGCGAACTCGGCGTGAGCGTCAGGACGCTCTACCGGATCATCAAGCGCCACGAGGACGAACTCGCCTGACCGGACCGGGGACGTCCGGTCCCCTGGAATGCAAAAAAGCCTTCATCTTTGGATGAAGGCTTTTTCCAGTGCGCTGGGCATGCGCAGTATCTAAAGGGTGAAAGTCCCGAAGGGCG
>CAJMRV010000057.1 GCA_905215795.1 uncultured bacterium
GTGATCTGGGACGTGGGCCATCAGGCTTATGCGCACAAGATCCTCACGGGACGCCGCGAGGGCATGTCGGTCCTTCGCAAGTTCCACGGCATGTCGGGCTTCCCGAAGCGCTCCGAGAGCGAATACGACGCCTTCGGCACCGCCCACTCCTCGACCTCGATTTCGGCCGCGCTCGGCATGGCCGTCGCCTCGCACTTGAAAGGCGAGGACGACCGCTGGCACATCGCCGTCATCGGCGACGGCGCCCTCACGGGCGGCATGGCCATCGAGGCCCTGAACGACGCGGGCGTCTACAAGAAGGGCGTCAAGCTCCTGATCATCCTCAACGACAACGACTGCTCGATCTCCGAGTCCGCCGGCGCCCTCTCCGGGCACCTCGCCAAGATGGTCTCCTCGCACGCCTACATGTGCGCCCGAGAGCTCTCCAAGCGCGTCCTCAAGCCGGTTCCGATGCTCTGGAACGTCCTCAAGCGCATGGAGACGAACGCCATCAACTTCGTGAGTCCTCCGTCGGCGATTTTTTCGAGCTTCGACCTCAACTACTACGGACCTGTGGACGGCCACAACCTTCCGGTGCTCCTCAACGTGCTCAAGAACCTGAGGACGCTCGACTGCCCGGTCGTCCTGCACGTGGCCACTCAGAAGGGCAAGGGCTACGCGCGCGCCGAGGAGGATCCGACGACCTACCACGGCGTGGGTGTCTTCGACCCGAAGGTGGGCATCGTCAAGAAGAAGGAGCAGGGCTTCCCCGCTGCTCCGACCTACACCCAGGTATTCTCCCGCTGGATTGAGGAGAAGGCCGAGGCCGACAAGCGTCTCTACGCGATCACTCCCGCGATGCGCGAGGGCTCGGGCCTCGTCGAGTTCGAGAAGCGTTTTCCCGAGCGCTACCGCGACGTGGCGATCGCCGAGCAGCATGCCGTCACCTACGCCGCGGGCATGGCCTGCGAGGGGATGAAGCCCGTGGTGGCGATATACTCGACCTTTTTGCAACGCGCCCTCGACCAGGTCATCCATGACGTGGCCCTGCAGAACCTCCCGGTGCTCTTCGCCGTCGACCGCGGCGGCCTCGTGGGCGCCGACGGCGCGACGCACCAGGGCGTCTTCGACATGTCGATGCTCCGCACGATCCCGAACATGACGATCATGGCGCCTTCGAACGAGCAGGAACTCTACCTGATGCTCAACACGGGCTTTTCGCTCGACTCCCCGGCTGCCGTGCGCTATCCGCGCGGCAAGGGTCCGGGCGTCCCCATCGTCACCACCGACGGGACGATCGAGGTGGGCCGCGCCAGGCGCGTTCTCGAAGGGAGGCGCGTGGCGTGCCTCGGATTCGGCTCGATGACCAACGTCCTCGAAGAGGCCGCCCGCCGAAACGGCTGGTCGCTCTGGGACATGCGCTTCGTCAAGCCGGTCGACCGCGAGGCCGTCCTCGAGGCGGCGCACACGCATGAATTGGTCGTCGTCGCCGAAGAAGGACAGAAGATGGGCGGTGCCGGCTCGGCCGTCCTCGAGGTGCTCTCCGAGGCGGGCGTTGAAACCGACACGATGCTCTTCGGGCTCCCCGACCATTTCATCGAGCAGGGCACACAGAAGGAGCTCCTCGAGGAGGAGGGACTCGACGCGGCCGACATCGAGGCCGCCGTCTTCGGAAGGCTCGCCTCGAAGAAGGCCTGAGCGCCGGGAGAGCCTTCCGGGTTCAATCGGGGGCGCGACCCCCGCACGGGAAGACCGCACGGAGACCAAGCCGTGCGGTTTTCCGCTTTTCGGGCGCCGCCCCCTATAATGAGGGTGTGAACATCAGCGTTCCGCGCGGACATCCGCGGGACGCGCCAATTGGAGAAACCGACACATGCAGTCCCGTTTCGATTTGACACCGAAGACCACTTTCCAGACGCGCTCGGTCGCCGAGCACTTCGAATGCGTCGCCTCGCTCGAGGAATTGAAGAAGGCGCTTGCCCTGGCCCGAGAAAAGGGCCTCGAGGTGCACCTGATCGGCGGGGGCGCCAACACGCTCGCGCGCTCCTTCGTGCCGGGACTCGTCATTGAAATGGGCATCAAGGGCTTCGAGGTCCGTGCGACCGAAGAGGGCGTCAAGGTGGACCTCGGCGCGGGCGAAGTGATCGACTCCGTGATCGAGCGCCTCGTCGAGCGCGGTCTGGGCGGCATCGAGAACCTGAGCGCCATCCCCGGCACCGTCGGCGGCGCGGTCGTCCAGAACATCGGCGCCTACGGCTGCGAGATCGGCCCGTTTGTCGAGTCGGTGCGCGTCTACGACCCGGAGGCGGACGCCGTGCGCACGCTCTCCAACGCGGAGTGCCGTTTCGCCTATCGCCACAGCGTCTTCAAGGAACCTGAAGGACGCGGCCTCGTCATCCTCGGCGTCACCCTCGACATGGGCGACCCGGAGGCGTGGCGCCCCACGACGAGCTACAAGGCGGTCGAGGAGGTCCTGCGCCGCGACGACGTGCGCGCCTCCACGCTCACCCCGTCGGACATGCGCCGCATCGTGATCGACATCCGTCGCGAACGCATCCCCGATCCGGCCAGGATCGGCAACGCCGGGAGCTTCTTCACCAACCCGATCGTCCCGACCGCCGTCTGGCGCGAGGTGATCGAGGCCCATCCCACGCTCGTCTGGTACACGATCGACGAGGCGAGGGCGAAGCTCGGCGCCGGGAGCCTGATCGACCAGGCCGGCCTCAAGGGCTACTGCGGTGAGCGCGTCGGGGTGCATCCCGACAACGCGCTCATCCTCGTCAACCTGGGCGAGGCCACCGGTGAGGACGTCCTCGCCCTGAAGGACATGATCGTCTCGCGCGTCGAGGAACTCTACGGCGTGAAGCTCGAGATGGAGCCCGTCGTCATCTGATCCCCCGCACGGGGTGCCGTGCAGAACGCCCTCCGCTGCAGTCGCGACGGAGGGCGTAATCGTAGTGTTCGGTTTGTTCGGATATAATGCACGGTTCCCCTTCACGTCCGACCAGTCGGTCGGATCCGTCCCCCGCGACCCCAAAGACCCGAGACCGCCCCCATGAAACACTCCTTCTGGTCCCTCCTTGCAGCGCTCTGCTTTGCGCTCATGGCCCTCTTCATCCGATTGGGTGCGAGCGGACTGACGAGCATGCAGCTCGTCTTCGTGAGGTCGGCCTTCACGCTCCTGGCGATCTACATCGTCTTCGTGAGGGGGCGCGCCATTCTGAAGACCCCCTTCGTCAAGGAGCACGCCATCCGCTGCGTGTGCGGCATCACCGCGATGCTCTGCTGGTTCTACGCGATTCCGAGGATGAACTTCGGACTCTGCATGGCGCTCGTCTACACGACGCCGCTCTTTCTGGCCGCCTACACCGTCATCAGGAGCCTCGTCTCGAGGAGCGCGGTGCCCTGGGGCCCCGTGGCGGGCGCCGTCGTCGGGTTCACCGGGGTGGCCCTCTGCCTGGGGCCGAGCTTTCACGCCGAGGAACTCTTCCCGGCCTTCCTATGCATCTTCTCGGCGTTCCTCGACCTGCTCGCGTTCCTCCAGATCAAGAAGATGGGGGATGCGGGCGAGCCCTCGTGGAGGATCGTGTTCTTCTTCTCGCTCTTCGGTGCGCTCGTCACCGGCATCGGCTTCGCCGACGGGGTCCCCGTCGAGTGGACGCCCATGCTCCTTGCGTGCCTGGCCGGCATCGGCATCACGGCGAGCGTGGGGCAGTGGGCCGGCACGCAGGCCTATGCAGCGGGGAACATGCTCCTGAGCGCCTGCCTCGGCCTCTCCGCGATCGTCTTCTCGCTCTTTTTCAGCGCGCTCGTCTTCAACGAGCCCGTCACCGCGGGAGCCCTCCTGGGGACCGCCCTGATCATCGCGGGGAGCGCCGTCTCGATCGTCACGACGCGCCGCTGGGAGATGCGGGCGGAGGCCTGAGCCCCCGGATATCTCCGGCTGTCGGGACCCCACGGAGAAGCGTCTTTCTTTTGAGGGTCCCGGATATGAAAAAACCACCCGAATTGCTTCGAGTGGTTTTTTTCATGCTTGTCGCGGATCGATTAGGCCATGGCCTTGATCAGGGCGACGAGGCGGCTCTTGTGGCGGGCAGCGGCGTTCATGTGGAGAACGCCCTTGCGGGCCATCTTGTCGATCGTGGACTCGGCCTTCTTGAAGGCTTCCTGGGCACCGGCCTTGTCGCCGGCCTGGATGAGCTTGGACACGGCCTTGATGGCGGTGCGGTACTGGCTGCGCTGAGCCGTGAGGTGCATGTTACGAGCAACGATCTGACGAACGCGCTTACGAGCTTGCTTGGTGTTGGCCATTTTTAAAAATTCCTTGCCTATGAATTCAAACAGTGAGCGTCCGGGTCCTTCCCCAATGGAAGCGGGGATCAGTCCAGCCGGTCCTCCCATTCACAGTTGAGAGTACCGTTCGGACGCCGCCGCACACCACCTTGTTGCAGGTGGTTGCTTGTGCACGCGGATGCGAGACACCGAAAAAAATCTTTACTTTCAATGGCTGAACCAACGCGACTGAAGCCTGAGGGAACATCGGTCCTGCGTCAGAGACCCTTGAAAAGTCCCAAACTATACCAAATTTCTGAGATTTCGGCATCATTTCGGGTAGAATTTTTTGGGTCCGGCCCCCTGCCGGCCCGTGTTTTCTTTCCAGGAGCCCTCATGTCCTTGTTGAAATCCGCCGCCTCGATCTCCGGCCTCACCCTGGTGAGCCGAATCACCGGCGTCGTGCGCGACATGCTCATCGCGCGCTACTTCGGCGCGAGTGCGGCGACGGACGCGTTCTACGTCGCCTTCCGCCTGCCCAACATGCTCCGCCGCCTCTTCGCGGAGGGGGCGTTCCAGCAGGCCTTCGTCCCGATGCTCTCGGACGTTTACGAGAACGGCGACCGCTCCCGCATGGGCTCCTTCATCGACCACGTCTTCACGGTGCTCGCCGCGGCGGTCTTCGCCGCGAGCATCCTGGGCGTGCTCGCCGCGCCGGTGCTCGTCTGGCTCATCGCGAGCGGCCTGCGGGCCGACCCGGAGGCCTACGACCTCGCCGTGGCGCTCACCCGCGTGATGTTCCCCTACATCGCCTTCATGGCTCTGGTGGCGCTCGCCGCGTCGGTCCTGAACGTGCTCAGGCGCTTCGCGATCCCCGCCGCCACGCCGATCCTCCTGAACCTCTCCTTCATCGGGGCGACGCTCTTCATCGCGCCGCACCTCTCCGAGCCGATCTGGGCCCTTGCCATCGGCGTGATCATCGGCGGGGTGCTCCAGCTCGGAACCCAGGTCGCGGCGCTCATGCGCCTCGGAATCCGCATCCATCCGCGCTCGATCCGCGAGAGCCTCGCCGACGGGGCCGTCAAGCGCGTCCTCAAGCTCATGGTCCCCGCGCTCTTCGGCGTGGGCGTCGCGCAGCTCTCGATCCTCATCAACACGAACATCGCCTCGCACCTCGGCGCGGGCGCCGTCACCTGGCTCAACTACGCCGACCGCCTGATGGAGTTCCCGACGGCGCTCCTCGGGGTGGCCCTCGCGACGGTGCTCCTCCCGAGCCTCTCTAAGGCCTACTCCCAGGGCGACATGGAGCACTACAACGACCTCTTCGACAACGGCCTGAGGATCGTCGTGCTGCTCGCCGTGCCCGCGGCGCTCGGCCTCTGGGTCACCTCCGACGCGCTCGTCGCGTTCCTCTTCCAGGGGAAGAACTTCTCCGCCAACGACGTCATGGAGACCTCGCTCGCGGTCTCGGGCTACGCCGTGGGCCTCGTGGGCCTGATCGGCCTCAAGATCGTCGCTCCGGCCTTCTACTCGATGAAGAACATCCGCACCCCGGTGCTCGTCGCCTTCTGGAGCCTGATCGTCGTGCAGCTGATCAACCTCGTCTCGGTGCCGCTCTTTCATCAGGCCGGCCTCGCGCTCTCCGTGGGGCTCGGGAGCGTCTTCAACGCGGGGGTCCTCCTCACGATCCTCCTGAGGCGCGGGATCTACCATCCCCGCGCGGGCTGGATCAAGCACTTCGTGCGCGTCGTCGTGGCGAGCGCCGTCATGACGGGCGTCCTCTACTGGATCGACTCCACGCAGGCCTGGACCGAAATGGGCTGGTGGACGAGGGCTCCGCGCGTGCTCGGCATGGTCGCGCTCGGCGCCGCCATCTACTTCGCGGCGCTCCTCGCCCAGGGCTGGCGCTTCTCGATGCTGCGCCGCTTCCGCTGATCCCCCGGAGAGACGTGTCCTCAACCGTCTCCCCAACCCGGACATGAAAAACGTCCCCGCAGGGCCTTTGCTCCGCGGGGACGCTTGTGTCTGTGGGGTGGGAAGAGGGCGGGGCGGTCCGTCAGGACGCGCGCGGGGCCTCTTCGGCCGTCTCGTCTTCTTCTTCTTCTTCCTCTTCGTCGAAGCCCGTCACGAGGAACGGGAGCTCGCCTGCGGGAAGGCCGATCAACTCGTCGTCGTCCATCACGCCGAAGGCTTCCTGGCCGAGCTCGCGCGTGTTGTAGGCGAAGTTGAGCTTGGCGTAGAGCTTGTGGAACTCCTCGAGGGCCGTGTCGTCGAATTCGTGGTCGTCGGGCTCGCGTTCGAGGCGCTCGAGGGCCTCGTCGAGACATTCCTGGAGGTCGCCGAGGGCGGCGAGGAGCCATTCTTTGTTGACGTTCATCGTGGGTTCCCTTGAAAAGGATGTGGGTGGATTCGATGCCGAGGATTATAGCGTCAATCCGCGTGGACTCCGCCCAGGAGCGCGCCCCGGACTGTGAGGGCCGCTAAAATGGAGGGAACCGCGGAATCCCTCCGCCCTCCATTCCGGAATCCCCGCCGGGCTCCGCCCCGGTCCCCTCAGCGCATCATGCGAATCCAGCAGTTCCTCCAAGTCTTCGTCCCCGAATCCGAGCTCGCCCGGCAGCGCCTGGCGGTGAGCCTGTGCATGTTCATCCTCGGTGTGATCAACGCGAGCTGGGCCTCGCGCATCCCCGACGTGAAGGCCGCGCTCGGCATCGACGACGCCGCGCTCGGGCTCGCCCTCCTGGCGATGCCCCTGGGAACGTTCCCCGCGATGGCGCTCGCCCCGAAGATCATCGGGGCGGTCGGCGCCAGGCGCCTGATCATCCTCTCGGCGGCGGGCTGCACCGCTTCGCTCCTCTGGGTGGCGGGCGCGGGCTCGGTCTACACGCTGATGGCCTCGCTCTTTCTGATGGGGTTCCTCAACAGCTTCCTCAACATCGCCAACAACACCCAGGCGGTCGTCATCGAGCGCCGCTACGGCCGCTCGATCATGGTCCAGTTCCACGGATGCTGGTCGCTCGGCGGCGTCGTGGGCGGCCTTTTCGGCGGGATCGCCGCCTCCTTCGGGGTGGGGCCCTCCGGGCACTTCCTCTTCATCCTCGTCTTCAACATGCTGGTCCTCCTCTTCGCGAAGGACCGCCTGATCGAGGATGCGCCCGCACGGGCGAGGGCCGACGGCACGGCCGCCATGGAGGACGAGGCGGTCTCGAACGTCGACGCGGTCCGCCGAGCCGACACGGCCAGGCGGCACGGACTCCCGGTCTTCCTCC
Source organism: uncultured bacterium (assembly GCA_905215795.1). Taxonomy (GTDB): domain Bacteria; phylum Pseudomonadota; class Gammaproteobacteria; order Burkholderiales; family Burkholderiaceae_F; genus Sutterella. Next base: position 7,521 of record CAJMRV010000057.1, read on the forward strand.
TGCTCCTCGGCGTGGTGGGCTTCTGCTCGATGCTCACCGAGGGCTCCATGTACGACTGGAACTCCGTGTACTTCGTCTCCGAACTCGGAGAAACGGGCTTCGACGCCCGCGCGGGCTACCTCGCCGCGATGGTCTTCATGGTGACGGGCCGCTTCACCGCCGACGCCGTCATCAACCGCTTCGGCGAGCGCTTCGTCCTCACGGCCTCCTCGCTCCTCATGACGGCGGGGCTTGTGATGATGGTCGCGCTCCCCGGCTTCTGGACCGCGGTGGCGGGCTCCGCCTTCGTGGGGATCGGCATGGCGAGCGTGGTACCGATCTGCTACTCGCTTGCGGGCCGCTCCCGCGAGCTCTCCTCGTCGGCCGCCATCTCGCTCGTCTCGGCGATCTCCTTCTGGGGCTTCCTGATCGGACCCCCGCTGATCGGCTTCATCTCGCACGCGAGCTCGCTGAGGATGGCCTTCGGCGCGGTGATCGCTGCGCCGGTCCTCATCGTCCTCCTCTCGCCCGTGCTCGACCGCATGAAGCGTGCCGGGGGCGCGTCCCGTTGACCAGGGTCCTCCCCGGGCCTGGAAAAACAAACCGGAAACGTCGCGAAAAGACGGTTTTCCACCCCCGTGGAGGGGAGGGCGGAGCACATCTGTCGTTTCCGCCGTGTTCCGCATCCCTACTGCCCGTTCGATGGCGGGCGGTTTCTAGTCCATTCGGCCTAAGGACTTTTTGGAGGCCTTCTTCGCCCACCTTCCGGATTCTTTACCGTATACTGAACCTGGTTTCATCTTTCCCCACGAAGGATGAGCCGCAAGCGTCTGAGGATTTCAAACGGTCCGGACGACGTCCCGGAGCGCACCGCCCGCATGAACGGAAGGGTGCTCCACATGAGGGACGCGCCGGAGTGAGTTGCCTCATTGCTTTCAATTCGCTTTGAACGTGGCTTGAGAGCCCTTTGAAGTTCTTGGATTTTTAACACCGCAACAATCCTGTAAAAAATAAGGAAAAGGAACCTTCGGTATGAAAATCAAGCAACTTATGGCCACTGCTGTGGCCGCAATGTCTTTGTTGAGTGGCGCCCAGGCGGCGGAGATCCTGAAAGTCGGGAGCGAGACGGTCTATCCCCCGTTCGAGTTCCTCGATTCAGCCTCCGGGAAGTACGTCGGCTTCGACATCGATCTCCTCGATGCCGTGGCGGAAAAGGCGGGCTTCAAGCCTGAGATCTACTCGATGGGACTGGACGGCATCATTCCCGCCATTCAGACGGGATCGATCGACGTGGCAGTTTCCGCCCTTTCCATGACCCCTGAACGCTCGCGCCGTGTGGACTTCACGGAGCCTTACTACGACGCCGGCCTGACGGTCATGACGCGTGCCGACAACAACGATCCGATCGACAGCCCCAAGGCCTTGGAGAACAAGACGCTTTGCGCTGAAATCGGCTCGTCAGGCGCCCTCTTCATGTCCAAACTCCCGGGCGTGAAGCTCCGCACCTTCAACTCGGCCGCCGAAGCCTTCATGGAGATCAACCAGGGCGGCTGCTACGCCATGGTCAACGACCGTCCGGTCAACGAATACTTCTTGACGCAGAAGGCGAGCAAGAACCTCCGTCTCAAGGAGATCCCGCTCATCCTCCAGCACGATACCTACGGCTTCGCCGTGCGCAAGGGCAACAAGGCCCTGCTCGACCGCCTCAACAAGGCGCTCGATGAAGTGCGCGCCGACGGCACGTACGACAAGATCTACGAGAAGTGGTTCGGCAAGCGCGCCTGAAGGGAGCGCGGCTTGACCCGTCGATAAGAAACAAAGGATTCTGATTTTTGCAGGCCGGACGCGAGTCCGGCCTTTTTTTTTCGTCTTGATGAAGTGGTATGGGTTTGATGTACAGGTTCTCTTAAACATCATGTCTCACACTA
>CAJMRV010000058.1 GCA_905215795.1 uncultured bacterium
GTCTTCGGTTTCAGGGCACTAATTTTGCTTGTTTAACTTTTCCATACCAGTTCATGATCACTGGGGAGCACGGCTTGCGCGGCATCCTTCGACGGGGTTTCACAGGGGCGGTTCCCACGGGAGGATGTGTTCAGGTCCTCAAGCGGACTTGGGGCCGCGCTTCTCGACCGTCCTCAGCATAAGTCCGATCAGGTAGGCGACCAGGGCGGCGCACCAGCAGGAGGCGACGATGTGGGAGAGGAAGTGTGCACCCTGGACCATGCGGATCAACCCGAGCAGGAACCCGGCGGCGAGGCCGCCCCAGAGGCAGGCGAGGGCGAGCCCGTGGCGGACGTGCCAGAACACGGCCGCCCAGACGAACAGGTAGAACCCTCCCATGGCGTGGCCCGCGGGGAAGCAGCGGCCGTGGCAGGCGGCGTTCTTGAAGCAGGCGGGGAGTTCCTCGATGAGGTCGTGGTAGGGCGAGCCGCCTCCGTAGAACGTTAGGTTCCAGGGGCACTGGATGCCCGTGAGGTGTTTGACCGCGTCCACCCCCACGATCAGGAGCAGGGTGCCGAGGACGCCCGCCACGAAGTGCAGCCACGTGAAGCCCGGGGTGCGCCGGCGTGCCAGGCGCCCTGCAAGCACGATCAGCAGGAGGGCGATGAACGTCATGAAGGCCTTGCTCCCCTTGTAGAGGAAGCCCTCCACGAACCAGTGGTGGCGCAGGGGGAATCCACCGGCCTCCGGGGAGTAGAAGAGCGAGGCGAGCGAAAGGTCGACCCTTCCGTTTCCAAAGACGAGGAGGAAGACGAGCGCGCTGACCGCGAAGAAGGCGGCTGCGGCCGTAAGAGGGATCCTTTTCGGGAGGCGTGAGGTCATGGTCGGATGCGTTGGCTGGGTCGGCTTGGTTGTTCGTCGGGGACGGACGCGGCGTCGTCCCCCTTTCCCGCGCATCATAGCAAAAGCCCCGCAGGCGGCCTTCCGTGGAAGGGGCGCTGCGGGGCCATGTTCCCGTTGTCTTACCAATTCTTACCAATGAGCACCGGCACGGGGTCGTGCCGGTGATGCATCAGCCGATCGATTCGAGGATTTCGGATTCCTCGAGCCATTCGAGCTCGAGCATGTCGAGTTCGCCCTTCTTCTCACCGTGTTCGCGGGTCGTCTCGGCCTGTTCCTGGGAGCTCTTCTCCTGGTAGAAGGCCGGGTCTGTGAGCACGGCGTCGAGCTCGGCGAGGCGCGCGCGGATCTTCTCGATCTTCTTTTCGAGCTGTTCGATCTTCTTCTGATGTGGCTTCCTGAGGGCGTTGATCCTCTGGCGCTCCTGCGCCTCGAGGCGGCGCAGCTCCTTGCGGTTGGGCTCCTTGGAGCGCTCGGAGGCGTCGTCCCTCGCCTCCTTCGCCTCGAGCTTGGTGAGGCGGCGGTGTTCGAGGACGAGCGCGGCGTAGTCGTCGAGGTCGCCGTCGTAGGGACGAACGGTCCCCTCGGCGACGAGCTTCAGTTCATCGGTGGCGGCGCGGAGCAGATGGCGGTCGTGGGAGACGATCAGCACGCTCCCCTCGAAGGTCGAGAGCGCCATGGTGAGCGCCTCGCGGGTCTCCATGTCGAGGTGGTTCGTCGGTTCGTCGAGCACCAGGAGGTTGGGCTTCTTCCATGCGAGGAGCGCGAGCGCCAGGCGGGCCTTCTCGCCGCCGCTCATCGGGCCGACGGGCGAGGTGGCGAAGTCGCCGGGGAAGCGGTACGTGCCGAGGAAGTCGCGCAGCGTCTGCTCGCGTTCCTCGGGGGCGATGCGGCGCAGGTGCTCGAGCGGGGTTTCGTCGCCCCGGAGTTGGTCGAGCTGGTGCTGCGCGAAGTAGCCGATCGAGAGGCCCTGGCCCGGACGGCGCACGCCCGCCTGCGGCTCGAGGTCGCCCACGAGGCCCTTGATCAGGGTGGACTTGCCGGCGCCGTTCACGCCGAGGATGCCGATGCGTTCGCCCGAGCGCACCGTGAAGGTCGCGTCCGAGAGGACGCGGTGATCGTCGTAGCCGAGGGCGAGGCCCTCGACGGTGATGAGCTGATCGGGGAGGCGTTCGGGCGTGGCGAACTCGAAGCGCCATTCGCGCTTGGCGCGCACGGGTTCGACCGCCTGGAGCTTCTCGAGCATCTTGATGCGGGACTGGGCCTGGCGGGCCTTGGTCGCCTTGGCGCGGAAGCGTTCGATGAAGCTCGTGAGGTGCTTGGCCTCGCGTTCGTAGGCCTTGGCCTGGGAGGCCTGCAGCCGGAGCTTCTCGATCCTCTGGGATTCAAAGGCCGAGTAGTTGCCCGCGTAGCGGTTGATCGTGTCGTCCTCCACGGACCAGATCGTCCCGACCGTGCGGTCGAGGAACTCGCGGTCGTGCGAGATGATGACGATCGTCGAGCGCACGCCCTTGAGCCAGCTCTCCAGCCAGATCAGGGAGTCCATGTCGAGGTGGTTCGTCGGCTCGTCGAGGAGCATCAGCTCGGCCGGGTTGAGGAGTGCGCGGGCGAGCGCGATGCGGTTTCGCCAGCCGCCCGAGAAGGAGCGCACGGTTTCGGTGAAGTCCTTCTCCTCGAAGCCGAGGCCCATGAGCACGGTCTTCGCCTGCGCCTCGATGGCGCCTTCGTTGAGTTCGGCGAGGTTGGCGTGGGCCTGGGCGAGTTCGAGCGGGTCCGCCCCGGGGTCCGCCTCGAGGGCGGCGAGCCTGGCGCGTTCGCGAACGAGCGGCTTGTGGCCCTTCATGACCGTTTCGAGGACCGGCTCGTCGAGTTCGCTGAAGGTCTGCGCGACGTGCGTGATCGCCTCGGCGCGCGGCGTCTCGATGTCGCCCGCCTCGCTCGTGATCTCCCCGAGGATCGCCGCGAAGAGCGTGGATTTTCCGGAGCCGTTGGGGCCCACGAGGCCGATGCGTTCGTTGGGGGAGGCGGTGAGGGTCACCCGGTCGTAGAGGACGCGGGTGCCGCGGGCGAGTTTGAGGTCGGTGAGGCGGAGCATTGTCTGTCGGGCGCCGCGTCGTCCCCGTCGGGGGCGCGCGCCTTGTCGTTGTTTTACGTGTCGGGTTGAAAAGCCGGGGCGGACGCGCTCGGGCGTCCGCCCCGGATCATGAGGGTTTCGTCGGTTCGGGCCGGGATCAGCCGAAGTAGGCGTCGAGGTCCTCCTTCATGACGAGGAAGACCTGGTCGCCGCCGCCGCTCGTTTCGAGCCACATGAAGGGCAGGCCGGGGAAGAGGGCCTCGCAGAAGTCGGCGTTGTCGCCGAGCTCGACGATGAGCATGCCGCCGTCGTTGAGGTGCTCGCGCGCCTCGGGGAGCATGCGGCGGATGACGTCCATGCCGTCGTCGCCGGCGCCGAGCGCCATCTCGGGCTCGTGGCGGTACTCCTCGGGGAGCGCGTCCATGCTCTGCTGCGTGACGTAGGGCGGGTTCGAGATGATGATGTCGAAGCGGCGCCCCTGGAGGTTTTCGAAGAGGTCGCCCCGGACGAGTTCGAGTTCGTCCTCGAGGCCGTAGTCGCGGCGGTTGATCTTGGCCACCTCGAGGGCGTCCTCCGAGAGGTCCGAGCCCGTGACGGTGGCGTTCGGGAACACGCCCTTGGCGAGGATCGCCAGGCAGCCCGAGCCGGTGCACAGGTCGAGCACGCTTCCGACGGCGTAGGGGTCCTCGACCCAGGGGGCGAGGTCCTCCTCGAGCAGTTCGGCGATGTAGGAGCGCGGGATGAGCGCGCGTTCGTCGATGTAGAAGCGGTGTTCGGTGAGCCAGGCCTCCTTGAGGATGTAGGCGGCCGGGATCTTCTTGTGGACGCGTTCGTCGATGATGCGCACGAGTTCGACGAGCTCCTCATGGGTGAGGTTCGCGTCGAGGAACTCCTCGAAGTGCTCGAAGGGCAGCTTCAGGCCGCGGCACACGAGGAACGAGGCCTCGTCGTAGGCCGACGGGGAGCCGTGTCCGAAGCTCAGGTCCGACTTCTCCATCTCGGTGATGGCCCAGCGGAACAGGTCGCGCACGGTCTTGAGGTTGTGGATCGGATCGTCGAGCAGAAGGGAGGCTGAATACATGGAGGTGTGTCCTTGAGGTGTGGCCCGCCGGGGACGGAGGATGCCGCGCGCCCCTCGGGCACGCCCCTCCGGGGCGGGTGGTTTTCGCGCCTCATTATAAACGGTTTGCATGGTTTCCATGGAGGACGCACTCGCGCGGCGACGCGTCCTTGCGACATGAAACGACGCACGGTTGGGGCATAATGACGGGTATCGTATCGAACAACAACAAAAGGCGCCGCGGAAACGCCCCCGGCGCGCACAGAGGTGGGTTTTGCGTCTTCGTCAAATCAAAATAGCGGGATTCAAGAGTTTCGCCGACCCGGTGCTCATCGAGCTCGATGACCCGCTGGTCGGCATCGTCGGCCCCAACGGCTGCGGCAAGTCGAACATCATCGACGCCGTCCGGTGGGTGCTCGGTGAGGCGCGCGTTTCGGAACTGCGCGGCTCCTCGACGATGAAGGAGCTCATCTTCTCGGGCTCCTCGGGCCGCCGTCCGATGGGGCGCGCGAGCGTCGAGCTCGTCCTCACCAACGAGGACGGCCGCCTCAAGGGCGCCTGGGCCGAGTACGCCGAGATCTCCGTGAAGCGCCAGATCACCGCCGAGGGCCAGTCCACCTACTACATCAACGGCCAGGTCGTGCGCCGCCGCGACGTCCAGGACATCTTCATGGGCACGGGGCTCGGTCCCCGCAGCTACGCCATCATCTCCCAGGGCATGATCGCCAACTTCGTGAAGGCCCGCCCCGAGGAGCTCCGGCAGTACCTCGAGGAGGCGGCCGGCGTCTCGCTCTACCGTGAACGACGCAAGGAGACCGAGAGCCTGCTCACGCAGACCCGCGCCAACCTCGAGCGCGCCCACGACCTCCAGTCGATCAAGCAGGACGAACTCGGACGCCTCGAGGGCGAGGCCGAAATCGCCCGCCGCTGGCAGGATTTGACGCGCCGCAAGAACGAGGCGGAGGCCCTTTGGTACTACCTCCAGTACGAGGACGTGCGCCAAGCGCTCGACCGCCTCGAGGCGGGGATCGCCGCCGACGAGGCCGCGCTCGTCGGGAAGAAGGCCGAGATCGAGAAGCGCAACCTCGCCATGCCCGCCCTGAGGACCGCCCTCGAGGAGGCGAGGAACCGTTCGGGCGCCGCCCAGGCGGCGCTCCGCGCCAAGGAGCGCGACCTGCCGCTCTTCGAAGGCGAGCAGAAGCGTCTCCTCGACATCCGCGAGGGGGCTTCCCGCACCATCACCGAGGCGGGAGCCGCCAGGGACGAGAAGGCCGCCATGATCGAACGCCTGGAAAAGGAGGCCGCCGACGTGGCCGGGGCCGCCCTCCGTCTTGAAGAGGGTCTCGAGACGCTCGAGATGGAGGTCGAGGGCCTCGCCGAGACGGCGCTCGGAAACGAGGACGCCCTCACGGCGGCGAAGACCGCCCTCGAGGCCGCCCGCTCCGAAAAGGAGAGGCGCGCCTCGCTCTTCCAGAACGCCAGGAACCGCGGCGACGAACTCGGGCGCAGGCTCGAGGACCTTCGCCGCCGCATGCTCCGTCTTGAGGAATCCGGCCGCAACGCCGGCGAACCCGACTCCGCCGCCGTCACGGCGCTCGAGGAGGAGCTCGCCGTCGTGCGCGAGGAGACCATGGAGCTCGCCGCCCGCCTCGAGGAGGACGAGGCCGCGCTCGTCGACGAACGCGCCGCCCAGAAGGCCGCCGATGAGAAGTACTTCTCCCTGCTTTCCGAGGAAAAGGAGCTCGGCGCCCGCCTGAGCACCCTCGAGGCCGTCCAGGCCAAGGCCGGTGCCGAGGGTGCGATGACCGAGTTCGAGGCCGCCAAGGGCCTCGACGGTCTGCGCCGTCTGAGCGAGAGCCTTGAGATCGATCCGGAATGGGTCGAGGCGATCGAGGGCGTGCTCCTTCACAGGGCCAACGCCATCGAACTGCGCTTCTTCGACGTGGCGGGGACCTTCGCCGAGGACCGTCCGCCCGCGCCGCTCGGGTTCGTGGAGGGCGCCCCGAAGGGCGAGCCGCCCGCGCTCCCCGGAGCGCTCGTCGTCGACGGCCATTCGTTCGAACCGCTTGTCGGGGCCGTGGAGATGAAGAGCGCGGCCGCCCGCGCCGCACTCCCGGGGTGGCTCTCCGGCCACTACCGCGTCGGCGCGCTTTCCGAAGCGCTCGCCGTGCGCGACTCGCTCCCCGAAGGAACGACGCTCGTCACCCCCGAGGGTGACCGCGTCACGCGCCACGGCGTGGAGTACTGGACCAACACCGATCCGAGCGTGGGCATGCTCTCCCGGAAGATGGAGATGGACCGCCTCGAGGAGGCGCTCTTCGAGATCGCCGGGACGCTCGCCGAAGCCGACGCCGCAAGAAAGGCCCGCGAGGAGTCGGTCGCCTCCCTCACGCGGGGCGTCGCCGAACTCAAGGCCGCCCTGCGCCGTGCACAAGACAACCAGCAGAAGGCCCTCGTCGAGGCCGAAAAGGCGCGCCAGGCCTATGAACAGGCACTGCGCCTCGCCGAGGACAGGAAGAAGTCCCGAGAGGAGCTCGAGGACGAACGCGACATGACCGAGGAGGCCTTCGAGGACGCCCTCGTCAAGTCCGACGAGGAGGAGGCGGCTTTACGCGAGGCCGAGTCCGCGCTCGCCGTGAAGTCGCGCGCCCACGAGGAGGCCGAACGCCTCGCCCGCGCGACGGCCGAGGCCCATCAGAAGGCCCGCCACCGCTACGACATCGCCCGCCTGGAGGCGGGGCAACACCGCCGCAGCGCCGAAGTGATCCGTGAACGCCTCACCATCCTGAGGGCCGACGTGGCCAAGGAGGAGAAGCGCATCGAGGAGGCCCGCGCCGCCTTGAAGCGCGCCGAGGACGTCGACCAGGACGAGAAGCTCGCCGCCGCGCTCAAGGCGTTCCAGGACGCCGAGGCCGCCGCCGCGAAGACGGCGGCCGACCTCGAGGCCGCGGAAACCGCGCTCGAGACCGCAGGTCGCGAACTCCAGGAACTCCAGGGCTCGATCATGCCGCTCTCCGAGGCCGCCGGCGCCAAGCGCGTCGAGGCCCAGATGAAGAAGAGCCTCAAGGCCCAGTTCGACGAACGCCTCACCGAACTCGGTGCGGACCGCATCGAACTCGCCGCCCTCGTCGCGGAGGAGTCCCCCAAGGTGAACTCCGTGAGGGCGCGCGTCCAGCGTCTGATCTCGGAGATCGCCGAACTCGGCCCGATCAACCACGCCGCCCTCGAGCACCTCGAGGTGGCCAGGAAGGCCCTCGAGGCCGCCCAACGCCAGATCGAGGACCTCGAGAAGGCGATCGAGACCCTCGAGAACGCCATCCGCAAGATCGACCAGGAGACGCGCGACCGCCTCAAGGAGACGTTCGACCTCGTCAACGGGTTCTTCTCGGAGACGTTCGTGCACCTCTTCGGCGGCGGCAGCGCCGAGCTCGTCATGACCGGGGAGGACATCCTCGATGCGGGCGTGGAAGTGCGTGCGCAGCCTCCCGGAAAGCGCAACAACTCGATCAGGCTCCTTTCGGGCGGCGAACAGGCCCTCACGGCGACGGCGCTCGTCTTCGGCCTCTTCAAGCTCAACCCCGCGCCCTTCTGTCTGCTCGACGAAGTGGACGCGCCGCTCGACGAAGCCAACCAGGGACGCCTCGCACGCCTGTGTGAACACCTCTCCTCGAGCACCCAGTTCCTGATGATCACGCACCACCGCGTGACCATGGAGTACGCCCGCGCCCTGATCGGCGTGACCATGAAGGAGCCCGGCGTGAGCCGCGTGGTGAGCGTGGCCGTCGAAGAGGCCCGCAGGATGGTCGAACCCGAAGCGCAGTGAGCTCCGGGCGGGGGAATCCCTTCTTCATGGAGGGGGTTTCCCCGAAAGTTCCTGAAAAAAGGCGGGTCGGACGCGCCGCATCCTTTCGTGAGCGCGGAATTTCAGGCTAAAATGGTTAATCAATTCCCACGAACCGACCTACAGGGACTATGCAGAATTATTGGATTTTAATCGCGGTCGCCGTCATCGCCGCCGCATGCGCCTCCGCCTGGTACTACCTCAAGAAGCGCTCCTCTCATGAATCCGTCTCAGAGGCCGTCCGGGAAGAGCGCCCGGTGCCGCCCGTCATGCGCGCCGACCCCGTCGTCGAGCGTTCTGCGGAGGAGCCGTCCGCTCCCGAACCCGAACACGGGCCCGAGGCCGCCGAGGAACCCGCCGGGGACGCCCCCTCGGAGTTCCCGATCACCGACGAGCTCGAACCGTCGGAGGAACCGCCGATCTACGCCCGTCTCGAGAAGGAGAAGGAGGAGGCCGCCGCCAAGGCCGCCCGCGAGGCCGACTCGGTGCTCACGCCGGAGGCCAACGGTTTTGAAACCGTGCCCTTCGACCCGAGCGTGCAGTGGGCCCTCATGATCCGTCCCGACGAAGGCCGCACGATCTCGATCGGCACCGTCTCCTCGCTCGTGAAGTCCCTGGCGAGCCTGCGCACGAACCCGCCCATCAAGCTCCCCGTGGAGGTCTGGGCCCGTTCGAGGAAGGACAACCGCTACTATCCGACGAAGTTCCTGCCCACCGAGGCGCTCGACATCGTCGTCACGGTCGTGTTCACCAACCGCGTCGACAAGCTCGACGAACTCAACGCGAACCTGATCCGCTCGATCTGCGAGCAGCTCGCCACCCAGTGCGACGCGCAGCTCGAAACGAGCGTGGACGTCTCCCGCGTGGCCGAGTTCTCCGAGAAGAACGCGAGCTTCATCGAAATCTTCAACAGCGTGCTCGACATGCTGATCGTTCCGCCACAGCAGGGTTTCGACAAGGCGAAGCTCTCCGAGGTGCTCGAGGGGATCGGCTTCAAGCGCGAGGGCGAACGCTGGGTCCACCGCGTCGTGCCGTCGACCCGCGAGGGCGAGTACTACGCGCACTTCACGGCGGAGCACCCCGACGCGCTCTCGATCACGCTCGACCTGCCGCTCTGCAACATCGCCCGAGGGGACCTCGACCGTCTCTTCGCCATCTGCAACCACGTGGCCTGCCACCTGGGCTGCCAGTGGACCGACGGGCGCGGACGTCCGCTCACCGTCGCGGGAGCGCTCCTCGTCTCCGACAAGATCCGTCACGACCTCGAGAACATGGGCCGCTACGGCGTGACCGCGGGCTCCGAAAGGGCGCACCGCCTCTTCAGCTACGGGGTCTGATCCCCGAAGCCCCGCCGACCGGTTTCCAACGGCGTTCCTCCTTTCCCGGAGGGACGCCGTTTTTGATGTGCGCTGGGCATGCTCAGTATCTACAGGGTGAAAGTCCCGAAGGGCGGGAAGTGGTTCCAAGCC